>DAOSUR010000005.1 GCA_035378985.1 Anaerohalosphaeraceae bacterium | reverse complement strand
AAGAAACAGGACCCAGCAAAAAGAAAAAGAAATTTTTGACCACTCTCCGGGAGCAGACGCAGTGCCGGTTCTGCCGGGAAGGCCGGGGGTACATCGATTACAAAGATGTCGAGGCGCTGCAGAAGCTGCTGACCAATCGCGGCAAGATTTTTTCCCGCAAGCGGAGCGGCAACTGTGCCAGCTGTCAGCGAAAAGTGAAGCTGGCGATTAAGCGGGCCCGGTTTATGGCGCTGCTTCCGTTTACGGCCTAAGGAAGATTCCTGCCGGACGAAGGCGGTTTTTAGGAGAGTGCGAACCAGCAGAATGACAGGAGTCAAGCGATGAAAGTATTACTGTGTGAAGATGTAGCCAAACTGGGATGGCTGGGTGACATTGTCGAAGTCAAAGACGGCTATGCCCGCAATTATCTGCTGCCGCAGGGGTTGGCGGTGATTCCGACGGAAGCGGCGATTCGGTCGCTGGCGGAGGAAAAGGCGCGTCGCGCCGAGGCCCGGCGTCTGGCTCGTCTTGAGAAAGAGCGGCTGAGTGCTTCGCTGGAAGGCGTTGAAATTTCCCTGACGGCCAAGGCCAACGAACAAGGGCATTTGTTCGGTTCCGTAACGGAAGCGGATATTGCCGAGGCGCTGCAGCGGAAAGGGTTTGCCGTGTCGGCAGAGATGGTGCATCTGGAAGCCCATATCAAGGAAGTGGGAACGCGCGATGTCGTCATCAAAACGGCGTCGGATTTGAAGGCGACGGTGCGGGTCATCGTGGCCGCAGAGGAAGCAGTCCTTGGCACAGACGAAGAAACCAGCGGTCAATAATCGCTCCGCGGGGTCTGCGGAAGGAGCGGAGGGGGTTGCGGGACGGAAAATTCCTGCATCTCCGGAGGCCGAGGCGGCCCTGCTCGGCTCGATGATTCTGGATCCGCTGTGCATCGGACGGGTGGTGGAACATCTGAAGGCGGATTCGTTTTCACTGCCGGAGCATCAGCTGGTGTTTGAAGCGCTGGTGCATCTGTTTGAAGAGCGGCGGGAAGTGGACCTGGTGACGCTGAAGGACGAGCTGGAAAAGCAGGGACATCTGGCGGCCGTGGGGGGGATGGAGTATGTGCTGCGGCTGGCGGAAGCGGTGCCGACGGCGGCCAATTATGAGTACTATATGCAGATTGTCCAGCAGAAGTCGATTCTGCGGGATTTGGCGTATGTCTGTCAGGAGATTCTGCAGGATGTCTGCGACCCGACCGGGGAAAGCGATGAGAAGCTGGATGAGGCCGAAAAGAAGATTTTCCAGGTGACGGAGCGGAAAATCAGCGGGACGGCCGAACCGATTCGCAATCTGATTTATCAGGCGTTTGAGGCGATTGACGCCCGCAAAGGAGGCACCGGTGTCACGGGGGTGCCGACAGGGTTTCAGGAGCTGGATGATTTGCTCGGCGGGCTTCAGTACGGGGATATGATTATTGTGGCGGGCCGTCCAAGCATGGGCAAGACCAGTTTTGCCCTGAATATGGCTGAATACATCGGGGCGGATGCGGACCTTCCGGTCGTGATTTTTTCTCTGGAAATGAGCAAGCAGCAGCTGACGGAGCGTTTTTTGTGCAGCCGGACGGGTCTGAACCTGCAGATGCTCCGCAAGGGGTTAATCAGCACCGAGCAGCATCAGCAGCTGGTGGAGGAAGGGGCGCGGCTGTCCGAAAAGCCGATTTTTATTGATGATACACCGGGCCTGACGCCGCTGATGATACGGGCCAAGTGCCGGCGGCTCAAGAGCCAGTATCAGATTCAGGCGGTGTTTATTGATTACCTGCAGCTGATGAGCTTGGGGGGGAAGGTCGAATCCCGCCAGCAGGAAATCAGCACGATTTCCCGCTATTTGAAGTCGCTGGCTCGGGAGCTGGCGGTTCCGGTGGTGGTGCTCAGCCAGCTGAACCGCGCTCCGGAAGGGCGGGAGGACCATCGTCCGCGGATGAGCGACCTGCGGGAAAGCGGCAGCATTGAGCAGGATGCCGATGTGATTCTGCTGCTGCATCGGGAATCGTATTATCGGCGTTCCGACGGGGAGGATGCCGCCGAGGACAATACCGCCGAGGTGATTGTAGCTAAGCAGCGAAACGGACCGACGGGAAAGATTGATTTGCTGTTTGACGGTGCGTGCACGCGGTTTCGTGAAAAATATCGGGGCTCTGTGCCGGAGGACTATCGCGAGCCGCCGATTTGAGGACAGAACCGGCGAGAAACAGACAGGAGGTTGCCGAATGCGAACAGGATGGCTTTTCGGGATGGTTTTGGCGGTATGGCTGACGGCGGAGTCCCTTGTGCAGGCACAGGAGGACCAGCCGGAGGGGCTTGTCATCGGGTCGATTGAGACGGCCGGCACCGTGACGCTCACCCGTGCACAGGTGCTGTCCACCGTGCGGGCCCGGGTGGGGCAGGTATTTCGGGCGGAGCAGGCCGCAGAGGATGTGAAGCGGCTGGCCTCGCTGGAGGGAGTGGATACGGCCTATTACAATGCCAAGGTCGCGGACGGCAAGGTGGTGCTCACCTATGTGATTGTGGAAAAGAACCTGATTCGTTCCATTGTTCTGCAGGGCAACAAGAAGGTGAGCGATTCGCGTCTGCTCAGCGAGCTGGGAATCAAGCAGGGGGATTATCTGGACCAGTTTCAGGTCAAGTCGGGGGTGGAAAAACTGAAAGAGTATTACCGGAAGAAGGGCTATTCGCAGGCGAAGGTGACGCTGGACGAGAGCCGGCTGATTGTCGGACAGGTGATTTTTACGATTGAGGAAGGCCCGCGGACCAAAGTCCGCAAGGTGGTTTTTGAAGGGAATGAGGCGTTCTCGGATGAGCAGCTGCTCAAGGCCGTCAAGACGCGTCCGAAGAAGTTTCTGGTGTTTCCGGTGTACTGGGACCAGGAGCAGATGACTAAGGATGAGCAGCAGCTGCTGGATTTTTACCGCAAACAGGGGTATCTGGACATCAAGGCGGAGTCTTCGGTATTGTTCAGTGAAGACCGAAAGACGGCGGAGGTGACGTTTCGGGTGACGGAGGGGCCGCAGTACAAGGTGGAATCGATGGCGCTCAGCGGCTATTTGTTTGAGGATGAAGAGGCGCTTCGGTCGGAGCTGAAACTGAAGCCCGATTCGCCGTTCAGTCCGGACCGGCTGGAGTATGATGTCAAGAAGATTCGCACCCGCTATCGGTCGGAAGGGTATCTGGATGTGCAGGTGGAAACGGTGCGGAAGGAGCTGGAGGGACATCGGGTAGCCGTGGAGCAGAAGATTACGGAGGGGCCGCGGTACCGCATCGGCCAGATTACGATTACCGGCAATCGGATGATTAAAGATTATGCCATTCGGCGGGTTCTGGATGAGGAAGGGTTCCGTCCGGGCAGCTGGTATGACGGGGCGGCAGCTGCGGGCGACGGGAAGGGTGAACTGGAGAAGATTGTTCAGCAGACGACGGCGGCCCAGTCGGTGACGATTGTGCCCAGCGGGACGGAACCGCAGCGTCGGGATGCGCTGGTGCAGATTGCGGAGGGGCAGACGGGAACGATTATGCTGGGAGCGGGGATTGCCAGCGACAGCGGGCTGATCGGTCAGATATCCCTGGACCAGCGGAACTTTGATATTACGGACTGGCCGACGAGCTTTTCGGATTTGTTTACCGGCAAGGCGTTTCGCGGGGCGGGTCAGCGGTTTCGGGCGATGTACAGTCCGGGCCGCCGGTGGACGAGTTATTCGGTCGGTTTTACCGAGCCGTATCTGTATGACCAGCCGCTGGCGCTGGATTTGGCATATTCCGGCTTTACGCGGATTCGGGAATCGTATGATGAAAAGCGGACCGGACCGAGTTTCGGTCTGACGCGGCGCTATCCGGATGACTGGCGGAGGGGGATTTCGTTCCGATTTGAAAATGTGAGCGTCGAAAATCTGGATGATGTGGTGCCGTCGGATGTTTTGGATGTGGCAGGCGACAACCTGCGGCTTGGGACACGGTTCTGGATGGGGCTGGACAAGACCGACAGCCGGTTTCGCCCGAGCAAAGGATATAATTTTGACGCTGGGTATGAACAAGTGCTCGGGGACCACACCTACGGCCTGGTGACGGCGACCCAGCGGTGGTATAAGACACTGTATGAGGATTTGGCCGAACACAAGACGATCCTGGAAACCAAGCTGTTCGGCGGCACGGTGGTCGGCAGCAGTCCGACGTATGACCGGTTTTACGGCGGGGGCATCGGGTCGATTCGGGGCTTTCGGTATCGCGGCATCAGCCCGCGCGGCGAGAATGATGACCCAATCGGCAGCGACTGGATGGTTCAGGGCAGTGTGGAGGCTGCCATTCCGCTGGGCAGCGAGACGTTTTCATGGCTGCTGTTTACAGATGCCGGCTTATTTGAGAGCGGGCCGATCCGCACGTCAGTCGGCACGGGAATTCAGATTTTAATTCCGCAGATTTTCGGACCGGTGCCGATGCGGTTTGAACTGGGGGCTCCGATTACCAAAGATGATGATGATGAAACGCAGGCCTTCAGTTTTTCGGTGGGGGCTCTGTTTTAAAAAGTCAGAAGTTGAACAGCAAAACTCAAAACGACGAAGCAGCGGAAAGACTAATTGAGATTCGGAAAGGCGAATGAAATGAACGGACACAAAGGACATGGATGGATTTTAACGGCTGTGCTGGCGGGTTGTGCGGCGTGGATGCTTTTTCAGCAGGGATTTGCAGCATCGGAGGAGAAATATGCGCCGGCTCGGATTGGGGTTGTGGATGTGACGAAGATTCTGGAGAACTGCAAAAAGAACAAGCAGTGGCAGGAAAAGGCGGAGGCGGACCGAAGCCGGGTACAGGCGGAATTTCAGCAGATGCGCAAGGACCTGGAAACCCTGCAGGCGAATATCAAGCAGCTCAAGCCCGGCAGCAGCGACTATTTTGCACTGATGGGCGAATATGAAGAGAAGCGGGCGGTGATGGAAGGGCGCAATACGTTTTACGAGAACAAGTTCACGCAGGAAATGCAGCAGTGGATGGAGGCGCTGTACAGCGATTTTCTGAAGGTGATTGAGATGGTGGCCCGGGAGAAGGGGCTGGATATGGTGGTGGGCAAGGAGACCCTGGAGATGCCGGCGCCGACGCTGCGGGATTTTATGCTGAGCGTCAAGACGCAGAAGGTGCTGTACAGCCGGCCGGAACTGGATATTACGGATGAGGTGCTGGCGGCTCTGGATAAGCTGAGCAATTAGTCAGACGGGAAAAGGATTTCAGAAATGGAAGGCGGACCTTCGGTTCGGGAAATGACGGTAGCGGAGCTGGCGGAACGGCTGGGGGGGCGGCTGTGCGGACCGGGACGGCAGACCGTTCACGGCGTCAATACGCTTCGGGATGCGTCGCCGGAGGAAGTGAGTTTCCTGACGGAGGAAAAGCAGCGTCCGCTGCTGGCGGATTGCCGGGCGGCGGCGGTTTTGGTTCCGCAGGAGACGGAGAACTGCCGTCTAACGCAGATTGTTGTCGGGAATGTTCAGAAGGCCCTGATTGAGGCGCTGAAGCTGTTTGCTCCGCCGCTGACGAGCTGGAAGGGTGTGCATCCGACGGCGGTTGTGGAACCGGATGCGGTTCTCGAAGAGGGCGTCGGCATCGGGCCGAATACGTACATCGGTCATCAGGTTCGCATCGGGGCCTATACGGTCATCGGGCCCAACTGCAGCATCGGGGAGCGGACACAGATTGGTTCGCGCTGCCGGCTGGACAGCAATGTGGTGGTGTATCACGACTGCCGCATCGGGAACTTCTGCATCCTGCAGTCGCACTGCACGATTGGGGCGACGGGGTTCGGATATGCGTTTGTGGACGGCCGGCATCAGCTGATTCCGCACAACGGCGGGGTGATTCTGGAGGATGGGGTGGAAATCGGGGCCAACAGCTGTGTGGACCGGGCGAAATTCGGCCAGACGGTTGTCGGGGCCGGCACGAAGATTGATAATCTGGTGCAGGTCGGGCATAATGTGCGCATCGGCCGAATGTGTCTGCTGGCCGGGCAGGTCGGGCTGGCGGGCAGTGCGGTGCTCGGGGATGGGGTCGTGCTGGGCGGACAGGTGGGGGTTGCAGACCATATCACGGTCGGCTCCGGGGCGATGGCCGGAGCGGCGGCCACGATTGTCGAGAATGTCGAGCCGGGCGGTCAGGTTTGGGGAACACCGGCGCAGGAAATCGCGGCGGAAAAGCGCTCAGCCGTGTGGTACCGGCGGCTGCCGAAACTGGCCGAAGAGGTCCGGGAACTGAAGAAAAGGATTCAGCAGCTTGAAAATGCAAAAAACAATCCGGCATGAGGGAGAACTGTCCGGACGCGGGCTGTTTTTCGGACAGGAAGCCCATGTAGTGTTTCGGCCTGCCGAGCCGGATACAGGGATTGTGTTCGTCCGGACGGATTTGGAGCGTCCGGTTCGGATACGGGTCTGTCCGGAGTCGATTGTGGAACGGCAGCGTCGGTCCGCCCTGGGCAACGGGGATGTGCTGATTGAGACGTCGGAGCACTGTCTTGCAGCGGCGGCGGCGCTGGGGCTGGACAATCTGATTATTGAGATGGATGCATCGGAACTGCCGGGGTTTGACGGCAGCAGCGAGGAGTATTTCAAGACGCTGGTGAAATGCGAGCCGGTGGAACAGAATAAGCCCCGTCGGGAGCTGGTGATTCGCGAGCCGGTGTGCATTCAGGACGGAGAGAAGGCGATTTATGCACTGCCGGATGCGACGGGCGGGCTGCACCTGACGTTTGATATGGATTACACGCAGCATACGGGGATCGGCCGGCAGACGTATTCGTGCCGGCTCAGTGAGGCGCATTTTGCGACGCATCTGGCGCCGGCGCGGACGTTTGTTCTGGAGGCGGAGGCCCGTCAGATGCAGGCGGCGGGAATCGGGACGCATTTGAGTCCCCGTCAGATTCTGGTCATCAGCTCCGACGGGCCCATTCGGAACAGTTATCGGTTTCCGGATGAGTGTGTGCGTCATAAGGTGGTGGATTTAATCGGGGATCTGATGCTGGCTGGGATGCCGATTGTGGGCCGCATTGTGGCGTACAAGAGCGGGCATGCCCTCAATCATCAGCTGGTGAAGGCCCTGATTGAACAGGATCGAAAGCACCGCGGTCTGAGTCCGGCGGGCAAACCGCTACTGGATATCCGGCGGATTCAGAAAATCCTGCCGCATCGGTATCCGTTTCTGCTGGTGGATAAGGTGATTGAGGTGGAGGAGGACCGTCGGATTACGGCGGTGAAAAATGTGACCATCAATGAGCACTTTTTTCAGGGACATTTTCCAGGTGCGCCGGTGATGCCGGGCGTGCTGATTGTCGAGGCGATGGCGCAGGTGTGCGGGCTTTTGTTTGCGCAGACGCTGGAGCACACCGGCAAACTGGCGGTACTGCTGACGATGGACCAGGTGAAGATTCGCAAGTCGGTTGTGCCGGGGGATCAGCTGATTCTGACGGCGGAGGCCGACAAGGTGCGCAGCCGTGCGGCCAAGTGCAGCTGTACGGCCAAGGTGGGCTCGGAAATTGTGGCCGAGGCCCAGCTGAAGTTTATGCTTGTTGACGATGAAGTTGGATAAAAGACGAAACCAGAATAGCGGAGGAATCAAACGAGTATGAGTACACAGATACATCCCACGGCGGTGGTGCATCCGAGCGCGCAGCTGGGGGATGGTGTAGTAATTGGTCCGTATTGTGTTGTGGAAGAAGGGGTGACGATTGGGGACGGGACGGTCCTGGATGCGCACGTGATTATCGGAAAGCGGACGAAGCTGGGCTGCCGGAATCGGCTGTTTCCGAATTGTGTCATCGGCAAGCCGCCGCAGATTCTGGGGGCCAATGACCAGACGCCGATCGGCGGACTGAAAATCGGCGACAACAACGTCATTCGGGAATTCGTGACGATTCATCCGAGCATGCATCCGGAGGAAGATACGATTGTCGGCAGCGGCAACCTGCTGATGATCGGGGTCCATCTGGGGCATGACTGCATTCTGGAGGATAAGATTGTCATCAGCAACTATACGCAGGTGAGCGGCCACTGCAAGATTGAGATGGGGGCTTGGCTGAGCGGGCTGGTGGCGATTCATCAGTTTTGTACAGTGGGCAAGTGGTGCTATGCGGCGGGCTATACGGGGATTAATCACGATGTGCCGCCGTTTGTGATTATCAGCGGGCATTATCCGCACGAAGTTCGGGCGCTGAACAAGCGCGGGATGGCGCGGGCCGGACTGAATGACGAGCAGAAGGCGGCGCTGTTTGAGGCGTTCAAGTTTATCTGGCGAAGTGACAAGCCGGTTCTGGAGCAGGTGCGTCTGCTGGCGGAGCGTGACGGGCTGTGTGAGCCGGTCAAGGCGATTGTGGATTCGCTTTTGAACAGCAGCCGGCAGCGGTTCGGGCGGTATCGGGAACTGTTCCGGGATTAGCGGGAAAGGAAAACACCGGACGATGACTCCACTGCGAACAGCGGTCGTAGGGGCGGGCAAGATGGGGGCTCTGCATGCGCAGGTGTACAGCCGGCTTCCGGAAAGCCGGCTGACGGCGGTGGTGGATACGGATGCGGCCCGGGCCCGTTCGCTGGCGGAACAGTACGGCTGTGAGGCGCTGACCGACCCGAAAGACCTGATTGGACGGGTGGATGCCGTGACGATTTCAGCGCCGACTGCGGTGCATTTTTCGCTGGCGGAATTGTTTCTGAAACATCGCATTCCGGTGCTGATTGAGAAGCCGCTGGCGTCGAACGTAGAGGAAGGACGGCGGATTGTTCAGCTGGCACAGCAGACGCAGACGGTGGTGGCGGTGGGGCATTCGGAGCGCTGCAATCCGGTGGTGCAGGCGATGAAGCGGCTGGAGATTGAGCCGCGGTTTATTGAGGCTGACCGGGTCAGTCCGTATCCGTTTCGCTCGGCGGATGTCGGTGTGGTGCTGGATATCATGATTCACGATATTGATATTATTTTGTCGCTGGCCCGCAGTCCGGTCCGTCAGGTCGAGGCGGTGGGGGTGAACGTAATCGGAGACCATGAGGATATCTGCAATGCCAGGCTGATTTTTGAGAACGGCTGCATTGCCAACATCACGGCCTCACGGCTGGCTCTGAAGACGGAGCGGAAGGTGCGGGTATTCAGCCGACAGGCCTATCTGAGCGTGGATTATTTCCGCAAAGAAGGCATTGTCATCAAAACCGACCCGAATATTGATGTAATTAAGTGGATTCGGGAACATCAGGAGGCGGGGGATTTTGATTTTTCCCAGGTCAAATGGACGGAACTTCTGCATATTGAGCATCTGGATATAACAGAATCGGAACCGCTTCGGGTGGAGCAGGAGGCGTTTCTGCGGGCGGTTCTGGAGCCGGGGAAAAGACCGGAAGTGACGGCGGAAGAAGGACTTGCGGCTCTTGAATGTGCAGATATGATTTTACAGAAAGTTCGCGAGCACAAATGGAATCCTTAAAGCCCTGATTGGGGGTTTTAGCGGTTGACAGGGCGGTTTTTTGGGGATATATTCCGCTTTCTTTGGTGCGGGAGAAAAGAGGGAGATGTTCTATCCAGAGAGGCCGACAGGTGTCGGGGGAACGAATCCCCCGTTTCAGTTGGGTAACAATGAATCTTTTAGGGAGATAATCGATGGCAACAGCAAAGACAGTGAAGAAGGACGGCGCCAAAAGCAAAGCGTCCTCCTCCAGAGGCCGGTCGGAAAAGCCGGCGAAGATGGTGTATTTCTTCGGCGGCGGCAAGGCCGACGGTGATGCAAAGATGAAGGAGCTGCTGGGCGGCAAGGGCGCTAATCTGGCCGAGATGGCCAAATTGGGGGTTCCGGTGCCTCCGGGCTTTACGATTACCACGGAGGTGTGCACGTATTACTACAAGCACAACAGAAAGTATCCGGAAGGATTGAAGGAGGAAGTGGACAAGGCACTGGCCAAGGTGGAAAAGATTATGGGCCGCAAGTTCGGCGACCCGAAGAACCCGTTGCTGGTTTCCGTGCGGTCCGGTGCCCGCTCCTCGATGCCCGGAATGATGGAAACGGTGCTGAATGTCGGTCTGACGACCCAAACAATTCCGGGGCTGATTGCGCAAAGCGGCAATGAGCGGTTTGTGTATGATGCCTACCGGCGGCTGATTATGATGTACTCGGATGTGGTGATGGAGAAGGCCGAGGGCATTGAGCCGAAGGACGATGAGGGCATTCGCCGCCAGCTGGAAAAAATCATGGATGAACTGAAGAAGAGCAAGGGGTATCAATCGGATACAGATCTGACGACCGAGGACCTCAAGCTGCTCTGTGAGCAGTTCAAGAAGAAGGTCAAAGAGGTGCTGGGCAAGGAGTTTCCGGATGATGCGCAGGACCAGCTGTGGGGCGGTATCCATGCGGTGTTTGCCTCCTGGAACGGCAAGCGGGCGGTCAGCTATCGCCGGATTGAAGGGATTCCGGACGACTGGGGCACGGCGGTCAATGTGCAGACGATGGTGTTCGGAAACATGGGAGAGGACTGTGCGACCGGCGTGGCCTTCTCCCGAAACCCGGGCAACGGCGAGAACAAGTTCTACGGCGAATATCTGGTCAATGCGCAGGGTGAAGACGTGGTGGCGGGCATTCGGACGCCGGCGCCTATCAATGCCGAGTCGCAGTCGGAGCACAATAAGCACCTGGTGACGCTCGAGAAGGCGATGCCGAAGCTGTATAAGGAGCTGGTCCGCATCAAGAACCTGCTTGAGAAGCATTATCGGGATATGCAGGATATAGAGTTCACGATTGAGCGGGGCCGGCTGTTTATGCTCCAGTGCCGCGTCGGCAAGCGGAACGGACCGGCGGCGGTGCGGATGGCCGTGGATATGGTCAACGAGAAGCTGATTAAGCCGGAAGAGGCCGTGATGCGAGTAACGCCGGCTCAGCTGGATGAACTGCTGCATCCGATTATCGACCCGAAGGTCGAAAAAGAGCAGAAAGTGCTGGCCAAGGGCCTGCCGGCCGGACCGGGCGGAGCGACCGGACAGATTGTCTTTACGGCGGCGGATGCGGTCGCCTGGACTTCGCAGGGCAAATCGGTGATTCTGGTGCGGGAAGAGACCAATCCGGAAGACGTGGAAGGGATGCGGGCGGCCAAGGCGATTCTGACGGCCCGCGGCGGGATGACCAGTCATGCGGCGCTGGTGGCCCGCGGCTGGGGCAAGTGCTGCATCGTCGGCTGTGCGGCCCTGCATGTAGAGCCGTCCAAGAAGGAAATCCGAATTGACGGTACGGTTCTGCGGGAAGGCGACTGGATTACGCTCAACGGCACCAAAGGCAATGTCTATCTCGGGCAGCTGCCGATGATGGATGTCGGCGAAGAGAACAAGATTCTGATGAGCTTTCTGAAGCTGTGCGACAAGGTCCGCACGCTGGGGGTCCGCACGAATGCGGATACGCCGGAGGATGCGGCCCGTGCCCGTCAGTTCGGTGCCGAAGGCATCGGTCTGTTCCGCATGGAGCACATGTTCTACGGCAAGAACAGCGAGCAGCCGCTGTTTTATCTGCGCAAGATGATTATGTCCCGCACGCCGGAAGAGCGGCGCAAAGCGCTGGATGAACTGTTCCCGTTTGTCAAGAAGGACATCAAGGCGACGCTGGAGGCGATGGACGGCCTGCCGGTGGTGATTCGTCTGCTGGACCCGCCGCTGCATGAGTTTGTGCCGCAGGATGAGGCCAAGCGGGCCGAACTGGCCAAGTCTCTGAACATTGATTTGAATGAGCTGGCCAAGCGGGCCGAGGCGCTGCATGAGGTCAACCCGATGATGGGCCATCGCGGCGTGCGGCTCGGGGTGACCTATCCGGAAGTGACGGAGATGCAGGTGCGGGCGATTTACGAGGCCGCGGCGGAACTCGTGCAGGCGGGCAAGAAGCCCTATCCGGAAATCATGATTCCCGTGGTCTGCGATGTCAACGAGCTGAAGGACCAGATGGCGATTGTTCAGCGGGTCTATCAGGAAGTGCTGGCCAAGTACAACCTGAAGAAACTCAAGACGCTGACCGGCACGATGATTGAGATTCCGCGGGCGGCCTTGCTGGCGGACCGGATTGCCGAGCAGGCGGCCTTCTTCAGCTTCGGTACGAATGACCTGACGCAGATGACGTTCGGCTTCAGCCGGGATGACATCGGCGGCTTTATGCGGGATTATCTGGACAAGAAGATTCTGCCGGGCGACCCGTTTGAGAGCATTGATGTCAGCGGCGTAGGCGAGCTGATTCGCATCGGCATCGAACGCGGCCGCAAGATCAATCCGAATCTGGAAATCGGCATCTGCGGCGAGCACGGCGGTGAGCCGAAGAGCGTGGAGTTCTGCCATAAGGTCGGAATGAATTACGTCAGCTGCTCGCCGTTCCGGGTACCGATTGCCCGGCTGGCGGCGGCCCAGGCGGCGGTTCGCAACAGCAAGAAGTAAGCTGTTTTGACGGCGGATTTGGCTTTTCAAAAGGTGTGTCCTTCGGGGCACACCTTTTTTTGTGCCTGACAGCCCTGCGGTCCTTTCCTCACCCCCTCCGGTTATTCCCGCACATTTCCCGTCATTCCCGCGCAGGCGAGAATCTAACTTTTCCAAGCAGACGGATACCAGTGCCGGACTTCCGCATCGGCGGAAGAAAGGAAAATGAAGAATAGAGAATGAAGAAAAATTACCGGCGTTCAGACTCCGGCAGGGAAAAGTCCGAAGAGTCCCTTATCCTCCGAAACGTTAAGCGAAAGAGAATGACGGAAGTCCGGAGTTCGGCGTCATTGGTTCGATGCTCTTATTTTTGAGGATGCCGGAGTACGGCGTACCACTGCATCGAAAAGCCGGGCAGCGGGACAATCCAGCGGGCGACGGTCAGACCGGCTCGACGTACGTCCTCTGCGAACTGCCAGGGACTGATGGGTTTGCGCGACGACCCGGAGAAATGGCTGAGGGCATGCTTGAGGGTATATTTCAGGGCATCGGTTGCCAGCGTAGAGAAGAAGGAAATGACAATCGGGCCTTTGGAAATCCGGCTCAGTTCCTGCAGGAGCTGCTGACGAACCTGCGGTTCGGGGAAGTGGTGGATGAGCCGGTTGCAGACGACAGCATCAAACTGAAAGTTTTGAAAAGGGGTATGGAAGGCATCAACCAGGACGAACTCGTCCGATTCGTTTTGAGGAAATTTCGAGGCATTTTGGCGGGCATATTCGAGCATGGAAGGGGAGGCATCCGCCTCTACAACCCGATAGCCCAATCGTTTCAAGAGGGGATACATTCTTCCGGCTCCGCAGGGCAGGTCGAGCACTCGGCTGCCTTCCAGGACGCCGGCCAGGCCCTTGGCGATGGCGGCCTCCTCCCGTAAATGCCGGCGTCGGCCGGCGGCGGTTTGATAAAGCCCGGCATACCGCTCGGCTGTAGAAGGTTTCTTATAATGGTTGAGAATCTGAGATGGAGATGTGAAGGGAACTAAAGTGTTTTTCGTGCAATCCATTTTTATTCCTTTGCGATTCCTGCCGCAAAAGGGTTATATGTGATTTTTTCATTTTTATTGTACTATTTAAAATCTGAAGAGAACCTGAAGAAGGTTTTTTTCTTTAGAAAATTTGATATAGAATAAATAAAGACAGGATATGTCTTGTAGAAATAAGGATCAAGCGATATGCGAGTTTTGATTATAGATGATGAGCGTCGCCTTGCCGAAAATATTGCCCAAATTCTCAAAGAGAGGGAGCAATATGCCGTGGATATTTCGCTGGATGGAATAGACGGCTTTCATATGTTCCGGAGCAATACCTATGATTTGGTGATTTTGGATTGGATGCTGCCGGGGATGGATGGTCTGGAGATTCTGCATCGAATCCGTCGGGAAGGGAAAAAGACACCGGTTCTGATTTTAAGTGCTCGCGATACTCCGGAGGATATCATTCGAGGGCTGGATTGCGGCAGTGATGATTATTTAACTAAGCCGTTTGATATGGGAGAATTGGCGGCTCGATGTAAGTCGCTGATACGCCGTTCGTATGGTCAGGTGAATTCTGTTCTTTGTATCGGAGAGTTGTTAATCGATACGTCTGCCCGGCGAGTTAAGCTGGGCGGCAAACCATTGAATCTGACGGCGATGGAGTATCAGACGCTGCTGCATCTGGCATTGCGAAAAGGAGAGGTGGTTTCGAAGGAGGAACTGCTGGAGCATTTGTATGATTTCAACTGGGAACGGTTTTCCAATGTGATTGAGGTGTATGTTTCCTCCCTTCGCCGAAAGATTGATCCCAAGGAGCCGCAGCGGTATATCCGAACCTGTCGGGGACAGGGATACCTTTTGAATGAGCCGATGAACCAATGAAGATGCTGTCGATGAAAAGCCGGATTGGGTTGTGTATTGCCGGGGTAATTGTTCTGGTGCTGGGGGTTCTTTTAACTGTTTCGCATTATGAATTTGAGGAAGCCCAGTTTCGGAATCTGGACTACCGGCTTCGAACGGATGCAGAGGCCGTTCGTCAGATTATTCTTTCGGATGGACTTTATACGGAGGATGCGGAAAAAGAGGTGCGGATGATTCTGGAAAGCCGGGCGGGAACCAAACGGCTTGGGTATGCGGTCTGGGAGGGGACCTCGGAGGTTTGGCTGCAGAAGGCCGATTTGCTGGATGTGAGAGATTTTCTTCTCCGAAACAGCGAGAAGATTTCCGCCAAGGAGGAGATATGGATTTCGTCGATCGATGGGGGTTCTCGAGGCCGTGTGCTTTGGGCTCGGTACAGCATTCCGGATTCGGCAGGAAAGGGGGAGCGTCTTATCAATATCGCGATGGCAATCAGCGATGACTCTCCTTATCATGAGACAGCCGAGTTTACTCGGCTGCTGATTCTGATCGGAATCGGTCTTTTGTCGGTGTCGATGGCAGCCGTCTACGGTATTTTCCGCTGGGGATTTCGCCCGATTGATGTGCTCACAAAGCAAATGGGACAGATTTCCGGCAGGAATGTATCGCAGGTATCTTTTGATTTTCCGCCGATGCCGACGGAGCTGCTGCCGTTTGTCAAGGCCTGGCAGGTTATGCTTCAGCGTTTGTCGGAGGCAATGGAGGAGCAGCAGCGGTTTATCTCGGATGCGGCTCATGAATTGAGGACACCGCTGGCCCTGATGAAAAGTACGCTTCAATTGTCTCAATCCCAGCCGCGCTCTGTAGACTTTTATAAACGGACGATTAGTCAAACCCTCGAAGACCTCGAACGGCTGAATCGACTGGTTCAGCAGATGCTCGAATTGTCGCGTCTGGAGAGTCTTCCGGCGCAGTTGGAACAAGAATTGTTTGACTTGGGCCTGCTGCTGGAGGAGGTGGTTGAACAATATATGCCGTATGCCCAGGAACGCGGTTTTCGGCTGGATTATGAAAAAGGTTCCGCTTGGGTGAGGGCTCATCGGGAGCAGATGCGCCGATTGTTCTGCAATCTGCTGGACAATGCGATTCAATACGGCCCTGCGGGAACTCCGATTGCGGTTCGGATGAAATCGGATGAACGGTTTGTTCGGGTGGATGTTCATGATGAAGGCGGGCGGATTCCTCCGGAGGAACAGCCTTTTTTGTTTCGCCGGTTCTATCGTGTGCACAAAGCCCGGGACCGCGATTCGGGCGGGACGGGACTGGGGCTGGCGATTGCCCGTGAAATTGCCGTTCTTCACGGGGGAGATATTTCCGTTCGGTCCAGCCCCCAGGAGGGGACGACATTTACTGTCTCTGTTCCGCTGAACAGGGAGCGTTGAGTTGTGCCGAAGAAGAGGTGCGCTGGTTGTCGAGCTGTTTTGACGGAAGGGCCAATGGGAGAATCCAGGGCCGGGGTGCTCAGGAGGTTGAAACAAACGGGTGCGGCAATTAAGAGTCAGGAACAGAACCGGAAAATCCGGTGAACCTTGTTTGGGCGGAGGTTGTAGTATTGTGTATGCGAACGATGAGAGAAAACAGAGTTCTGCTTCGGAGGGGATGACGAAGAGAGCCGGGGTTTGCGGCTCTCTTCGACCGCGCCTCCGGAAATCATTCGAAAGGATTCCGGGATGGATTTGAAACAATATTTTGAGACCAAAGAGGGCTGGGGTGTTTTGGCTACCTGCAATGCGCAGGGACAGGTCGATACAGCCCTGTATGCCAAACCGTATATCGCGGATGAGCAGACGGCGGCCTTTGTAATGAAAGAGCGGCTCAGCCATCAGAATCTGCAAAGCAATCTGCACGCCTCGTATTTGTTTATGGAGAATGCTCCGGGCTACCGAGGTGTGCGGCTGTCTCTGACCATGCGGAGGGAGGAGAGCAATCAGAGCCTGGTTGAGGCGCTTCGCAAAAAGCAGCCGATCATGTTTCCGGCGGAGGATGATTCGGCCAAGTTTGTGGTTTTCTTCCGGATTGACCGCGTTCGGCCCCTGGTGGGGGATTATCCCCTGCCGGAATAAAGGGAAGTGTTTTTTCCTGGACGGGCGGGGCATCCATTTTTAGAATCACGCCGCACAATTCATTTCTGCAGGAGTCGGCGATGAAGATTGATATACTTGTATTGGGCGACTTTCAAACCAACTGCTACTGTGTTCGTTCCGATGGACAAACGCGACATTGTCTGGTTATTGACCCCGGGCTGGATGCAGCGCCGCTGGTGCAGTTTCTGGATGAGGAGGGTCTGGAGCCGGAGGTGATTGTGCTTACGCACGGTCATGTGGACCATCTGGCCGGCGTGGAGATGCTTCGGGAGCGTTGGCCTTCAGTCAAGGTCGGAATCCATCGAAAGGATGCGGCGATGCTGACTGATCCGGCGCGGAATCTGTCGATGCTGGCCGGTACGATGACCTCCGCACGTCCGGCGGAGATTGTCTTTGACAGGGATGAAACGGTGAAATTGGCGGGGATGGAATTTTGTCTGCTGCATACGCCCGGACATACACCCGGGGGCATTTGTTTGTATTCAGAAAAAGAAGGACTTGTGTTTGTCGGGGATACGCTGTTTGCCGGCAGTGTAGGCCGGACAGATTTTGAAGGCGGCAGTTTCGGGCAATTGATGGAAAGCATCCGAACAAAACTGCTGACGCTGCCGGAGACGACGAAGGTTTATCCGGGGCATGGTCCGGCAACGACGATTCGAAATGAGAAACGATTTAATCCGTTTTTGAATGGGACTGAGGAAGATTTTTAAAAAAAGCCGCAGGGCGGGGGCTTGCGGCCGGGACGTTTTCTCCTCTCCAGGAAGAGGTGTCTCTGTACAAAAAAGCAGGAATCATTCTTCAATGATTCCCGCCTGACTGGCTGAGTTCATCACTCTCCACCAAAACCAGTTTCTCTAATATATCTTCTGTTTGGTAATTTGCAACCCCCTTTTTTAAGTTCCGATAAAAAAATAGTGAAGTTTTTGGCCCCAGCAAATATTGAATATAGCGAATATGCAGAATAGATAAAATAGGAAAGTATTCAAAAGAAGACTATTTGTATCTTCATATTTTCTCTTGACTTCCTTAAAAACTCATATATAATTTTCATCATTTATCTAGGCAAAATTAGGCAAACATAAGGAGTGGCAGGTTAAGGAGCAGGTGTGTCTGGAAAGATGGTTCATTTTCTCTGTTAAATAATTTGAGATTTGGGGGGATCAGGAGGCGAGGAAAATGAAAAAACATCCGTATTTCATTCTTTTCTGTGCACTTGTTTTTTGGGTTGCGTCATCCAGTTGGGGAGATTTTACGGAATTTGTCTGGAGCCGAACGGGGGACAACGGGAGTTGGTCAGCCGCAGCAAACTGGAGCGGTCCGACAGGGCAATATCCGGATGACCCGGATGAACGAGCCGTTTTTAACAGTTCGGTCGGGATGGGAATGCCTATCCAGACAGCGACGATGTCCAATGGCCTAGGGCAGCTGGTGTTCAACTACACGGGCTGGACGGTTTACACGGATTATAAACCGCTTCGCCTGGACCCGTATTCGGTGGAGGGTTCCTATAATGCGATTTTCAGTTATGCGCAGGGCGGGTCGGGCGTCAATCTGATTTACCCGGAAATTGAACTGCTCCAGCCGGGGCTGAATATCCATACCGCCAGCGGCAGTACACTGGCAATCGGCTGGAGCGGCGGCGGGGGATTTATCGGTTCGTATGCACCGGTCATCAGTTCCCTCAATCCGGCGAATAGTGATACAGGTGCTGTGCGTCTGGACGGTCCGAGCAGTGTATCCAGCCCCTTTTATCTGCGTCAGGGCACACTGCTGGTGCGCTATGTCGGGACCGGTGATGCACTCGGAACCAGCACGGGCACGCTGAACATCGGCGGCGACCAGTGGGTGACGGATGGGGCGTGGGCCCGACTTCTGACGGATGCCTCCGGAGCGGCTGTGACGAAAAATCTGCGGGTGCGCAGCTATCCCGGCGCCAACGTCAACGCGGTGTTAGGCAGCAATCATACCAGCGGCTCTTCGACCTTCTCCGGCACCGTTCAGCTGGATTTGAATGCAGCACTCACCGCAGCCGGCTCGAGCACCGTTTCCTTTACCAACACCATCAGCGGAACGGGCGGGATTACCAAAACCGGTTCCGGGACCGTGCGGTTGTCCGGGAGCAATACGTATCAGGGGGTCACGAATATCAGCAGCGGCACGCTTCAGCTGGGCGGAAACAACCGACTGCCGACGGGCACGTCGGTGACGCTGGCGAATGCAGCGGGAGCAACGCTGGATTTGGCCGGATATAACCAGACGATTGCCGCCCTGAACGGCGGCGGTGCAAGCGGCGGAACAGTCGCTTTGGGCGGCGGACAACTGACGGTCGGTGAAGGGTATTTTGCAGGGGTGATTTCAGGAGCTGGCTCGCTGGTCAAAAGCGGCAGCGGAGTACTGGCTCTGTCCGGAGGCAATACCTACGGGGGAGCGACGACAATTAACGGCGGTACGCTTCGAATCGGCAGAAGCAATTGTCTGCCGACGATTACGGATTTGACTGTCGCCTCCGAGGCTCTCTTCGAGTTGGGGATTTTTTCTCAAACGATTGCATCCCTGAGCGGTGCCGGAGAGGTGAGCATGAGCAGCGGGCAATTGGCTGTCGGCAGCGGTTCTTTTGCCGGATTGTTATCAGGTGTCGGCTCACTGGAAAAAGTCGGCTCCGGCATTCTGACGCTGTCGGGTGCAAACAGTTATTCCGGGCAGACAAGAATCAGCGGAGGAACGCTCCGTCTCGGAGGGCACAATTGCCTGCCGATTTCAACGTTTGTTTCGCTGGCCGATGCGTCTGGGGTGACCCTTGATTTGGCAGGATACAATCAGAGTATTACCGTGCTGAGCGGCGGAGGCACGAACGGCGGAACCGTTGCTTTGGGGGGTGGACAATTCACAGTTAACGGAGGAGGTTTGTTTGCCGGCACGATTACCGGCGGCGGTTCGCTGGTCAAGAGCGGCGGCGGAACCTTGACTCTGTCGGGACTGAATGACTACACGGGGGCCACATCCGTAACGGGCGGAAAACTTCTGGTAAACGGTCAGCACCTGAACGGCGGCAATTATACAGTGGCAGCGGGTGCGCTGCTGGGGGGTGTCGGACGCATCGAGGCGGATGTGTTTGTGGAGCCGGGCGGGATTCTGGCGCCGGGAGTGATGGTGGGCAGTTTGTCTGTCGGCGGAAATGTCGAGCTGGACGGGCTGCTGCAGATTCAGCTGGAGGGCGGCATTATGCCCGGCGACTGCACCCGGCTGATAGCGGAGGGGATTCTGTCGATTTCCAATGCGACGCTGGATTTGCACTGGGCGGGAATGCTGCGTGAGCCGGCGTATATTTTTGCCCAGTATGGGCAGCTGGACGGCAGCGAGTTCGGCCAGATTATCAAACTGCCGGCCGGCTACCGGATTGATTACAATTATCAGGGCGGCAATCAGATTGCGCTGGTTTTGATCCCCGAGCCCGCCTCGGTGGTGCTGCTGGGATTGGGCGGTCTGCTGCTGCGGTTCATTTCGAAAAAAAGATAATAAAAATCAGATTTTTATCAGGGGAGGGTGAGAGACACGGAAACCCGCTTTTTCCCTTCCAATACGGGAAAAGCGGGTTTCTTTTTGACTTTTTGGGATTAGCGGGTAAACTGAAAAGACCCTCGGGCGGTTAGCTCAGTTGGCGAGAGCGCCTGCCTTACAAGCAGGAGGCCACAGGTTCAAGTCCTGTACCGCCCAGTCAAAACGGGATGCCGGCCTGTGGCCGACATCCCGTTTTTTGGTTGTTTTTGGCGGGGTTTGTGAATTAATACTCGAGATTCTGCGTTAACGACAAATCCTCCAGCCAGTCCGTTGCAAACAGGACAAAATCTTCCAAATCCACCCGGCAGTCGCTGTTGGAGTCGTGCGGCAGGGGGATATACCCGGCCGGGCTGGCTTTGGCGGCCTGACAGGCGTCCGCGAAGACCTGAATTTCCATGGTATCTTCGTTTTCAATCGGGATAGAATTGTCTCGAGCCCACAGTTTCAGAACATAGGTACCGGTCTTATCCAGCGAGGCCCACGTAACGGCGGAAGCAGGGTTTGCAATCACACAATTCGAGCCGGCTGGCTTGGAAACCACAGACCAGGCCACCGTGGGGCTGCACTGGCACCCGACAGAACCGTTCAGGTTCACGGCTGCGGTGCCGCCGGTCAGCCAGGTAAGAATATTCGGACCGGCGCTGACCTGGAGTGCCGGAACCGTGGTAAACGACCAGATGGGTCCTTCAAATTCGTTCGGGTCTCCGGCCTTGAAGGAGGACACTTTCCATTCATAGGTTGTGCTGTAATCGAGGGAGATTGGTACAGCCGCCTCGGTCGTCGTCGGGTCGCTGTCAATCGCCAAATCCTGCACCGGATCAACCACCAGCCAGTTGGGGTCTGCGGCCCCGCGAACACGGAACCGAAGGACATAGCGGGACGGCGTGTAGGCGCTGGGGGCCGTCCAGGTTAAGTGGGTGTTCAGCGGGACGTTTTTGGCGGCGGCCCGCGGGAGGGGACTGCGGGCCTTGACCGGCAGGGCTTCTTCAATCTGCATGCAGTTCAGATAGCCGAGGTTTCCGTTGATGCCGGCAAACTTGACATACAGGATGTTGAAAGTCTGCGGGTCGAGGTCGCTGATAGTGACGACCTTATCACGGTTGTGATTGGGGCTGTTAGGGGCATCCGCCACCTTCAGGGACGCGGAGGCCACCACGGATGAATATGTGTTGTCCGTGCAGACGGAATAGACGGTCGTATCGTCGTCGCTGTATTTGTGCGAGCCGAAGAACGTCAGGTTATAGGTTTTGGTTGGGTCCAGCCCCTGAATTTCGAATCTGGAGGAGTCATAAAAATCCATAGCGGCCTCTTTGATGCCGAGGTTGCCCAGTGCGGCGGCGTCAATGTCCGTCGCGGCGATTTGGGCCGGCGTGGGCGGATTGGAAGTCACCCCGGCCGGGCCGTTGTAGCTGTCAGTGCCGCCGGCTCCTCCGATGGAAAAGCCGAAATGAATGGAGGTAGGATTGCCGTTGATGTCCAGCAGATTCGGATAATAGGCGCCGCTCCAGACGCTGTTCCAGTAGTGTCCGTTGAGGTCCGGGCTGGGGGTGGTGACACCCCGCCAGGAGGAGGCATTGCCGAAGTCAATCAGAATCGTTTGGCCGAACACGGCCGAGCTCAGGATGCCTGCCACCAGGACAGCCGCTGCGGGCCCGAATAAAAATTTCTGCATTCTCATAGTCATCTCCTCTATCAGTTTTCGCATGTTCGTCCCTGTTTGAGACAAATTATCGAGAGCGTTTGCGGGTCAGGAGGCCTCCGAGAAGCATCAGGGACATCATCGCCGGTTCGGGGACTTCCTCAATCTGGAGAGCATTCAGATACCCTTCGACACCGGTCAATCCGGCGAACTTGACATACAGGATGTTGTACATCTGCGGCGACAGCCCCGTCAGGACGGCGACTTTGTCCCGGTTGTGCAGCCAGGGATACATGGCATCCTGCACATCGAGCGTGACGGAAGCGACCAGCGTGGTATAGGTATTGTCGGTATAGACGGAATAGACGGTGGTGGTGTCAGGGCTGAACTTGTGGGAGCCGAAGAAGGTCAGGTTGTATTTTTTGGCCGGGTCCAGTCCCTGAATCTCAAAGGTGGAATTGACATAGTAATCCATGGCGGCTTCCTTGACACCCAGATTGCCCAGCGCGGCGGCGTCAATGTCCGTCGCGGCGATTTGGGCCGGCGTGGGCGGATTGGAAGTCACCCCGGCCGGGCCGTTGTAGCTGTCGGTGCCGCCTGCCGAAGAGAATCCGAATTTAATGCTGGTGGCGTTTCCGTTGATGTCCACCAGACTGGGGTAGTACGCACCGCTCCAGACGCTGTTCCAATAGTGGCCGTTGGCATCCGGGTTCGGCACGTTTACGCCGCGCCAGGAAATCGCATTGCCCAAATCAATCAGAATGGTGGCCCCGAATGCCGGACCTGCGGCGAACAGGCCGAGTACCGCCAGGATTGCCCACGTTTTCACCGAATTCTTTGTTTTCATCGTCTTCCTCCGCTAAGATGAGCCGTATGACCCACTTATTTTCGAATCCAACCATTGGATTCGACGGCTGCCGGAGCCGGTCGGCTCTTTTGTCCGTGCTCCGGGCGCCGCATTTATTTTTCCGCCGGTTCGAGCGTCAGTTCCGGCCGTCCGAAGAGTGCCCAGTCATAGGAGATGCCGTCATCGGATTCGGTTACGGCCAGCGTCAGGAACCGGCAGGATTCCGGAATAGGAATAGTCAAATCTTCTGCATTCTCTCGGCTGGAAAGCCGGCGATGATAGACTGTCTGACCGTCCAGGAGGACCCAGAAGTCTGCTTCGGAATGGTCTGCATCAAACTGTTCGGGAGAATCTGTTTTGGCCGTCTTGTTTTCGAGGGCTTCCGTTACGGTCTGGGAGATGCCTGCTGTCGCCCGAAAGGCGGCAATAGACAGTTCCGGCAGAGCTTTTCGGATTTCCGCCAAGTCGAACGTGATGCCCTGATTGGAATGGATGGTGACGGCCGGATATTCGGGCGTTCCGTAAATCAGACCGCCCAGTTTCAGGGGCGTTCGGTCATAGGGGGTTCCCTGATGAAAGGCGCCGTTGAAGATATAGCCCCAGAGCCGTTCGGCTGCGCTGGGGAAGGAGGCCGTGACGGTCTCTTCAGAAGCAATCGGCGTTTTTTCGCCTGCCGCCGCGGGGATAAAGACGCCGTCGATGAAAGGATGGCCGAGAACTTTGCGAAAGCCGGCGGGACCTTCGAACGGATAGCAGCTGGAAAGACGGGTTTGTTTTTTTCCGGTGGCGGCATCGAAACCGACGTTGGGAAGTCCTCCTTCAAAGCCGTTTCCGCCGCCGACAATGTCGGCCAGACTGAGGGACATCTTTCCCCGCCAGACCATCTTGCTGGCGGAATGGATAGAACGGACGAACGCCTCCTTTTGGACGGGGATGTTCTGAATCTGGTCTGTTTGGGGATTGTAGCGAACGGCTTTTTGTTCAGAGACCATTTGACGGCTCAGGAACCGGCCTCGAGAGCCGGTGTATAACTCCACCATTCCCCGGATGACGTGCAGCTCGGCGGCGCCGTCTTTCTGGGTCAGGATGCCGAATTCGGTTCCGTAATCCAGAAACTGCGACCGGGGGGTTTCGACCCGGAAGCCCTTGCCGGCCGGGGAAACAGCGGCGTACAGCCGTCCGTATTCGAGAAAGACGCCGGCCGGCTGAATGGTAAAGCAGGCAGGACCTTCGATCAGGAGGTTTACGCCGGTATCGTAGCGGATTTTGACCAGTCCCTGCTGGAGGGTGAGCGGACCCTCATCGGTCCAAAGGCGGCTTCCGTTTTCCCGGGCGCCGCCGGGCTGTGTCCATTGCGTCCCAAGCTGATCGACCAGCGTGGCTACATCCATCACCGGGGGCTTGTGGAGGAGCTTCAGCAGGACAATTACCAGGACAATGGCGGCGGCATTGGCCGCCAGCCAAAGGAAAGGCAGTTTGCTGGGTTTGGTTTTTTTCTGTTTGGATTCGGCGGCGTCGGGCATGGGTTCCTGCGGGATTTCCTGTCTGGGGACTTCGACGGCCGGAGCGGTTTTTTCCTCTTCGGCCAAGAGAGACAGCAGCATATCCTGACTGCCGGCGGAATCCCCAAGCGCCGGGGGAATTTCCACACTGCCGAGGGAGGACAGCTCTGTGCACAGTTCCATCAGTTCGACATAGGCGCGCACACAGGACGGCTGGGTTTTCATCCTTTCATCCAGCTGAAGCATTTGTTCGGTCCGGATGTCGCCCTGCAGGGCCATCAGGACAAACTCAGCAAACTCGAATGGGTCAGAACGGTCAGCCATTGGTTTCCCACAGCAAAAGAGTCTGGTTGATGCACCGGCGAAGCGCCGTATGGATTCGTGCCATGACTTTGTAGATTCCGAGTTTGGACAGATTCAGCTGTTCGGCGATCTTTCCGTAGTTAAGGTTGTCTTCATAGTGCATGGACAGAAGCCGCCGGTCGGATTCTTTTAATTTTTTCAGGCATCCTTCGAGGGCTTTGGTTCGTTTGTCGGAGGAGGATTCCTGCCGCTGAAGCTCCTCGGCAATCCGGCTGTATACTTCTTCGCTGAGAAACAGGCGGTTTTTGCTTTGTTTTTTTCGATAACTGAGGATTCGATAGCGGGCGATTTCGATGCCCCAGGAGGCGAAATTGGTTCCTTTTTCGAACCGGTCAAAGAGGCGCCACATATCGGCGGCGGTCTGCTGCATGATATCTTCGGCATCGGAGCGGCGGTGAACCATACTGAGGATATACAGGAAGATTTTCTTCTGCTCTCTGGAGTACAGTTCAATAAACAATGTGTTTTTCTGAGCACTCATATCTTTTTGGGTTTACCGAACCGGCCTAAAGCCGGTTTTGAGGTGAAATCAGGGTCGCTCCATAGTACATAGAGACAGATCTTGCCGGAATTAGAGCGAAAAAATAGGAAAAACTTTCCTATTTCTGTTTAATAAGGCCATTGTATATCCACTGCATCCGCAAAATCCAAGTCATAGACCTGCTGTCAGCCACTGCTCTGCGAAAATCAGTAAATCCAGGATATCAATGCGTCCATCCGGAGGGGTATTAATGTCGCAATTCGGGTTCCAGCGGGTCTGCCCCGGGGTGCTGAGCCAGGCGGACGCCTGGGAGGCAAAGTCTGCCAGATTGACCCGACAGTCCGCGTTGAAATCACTGAGCAGGAAGGCAGGGCAGTCGAGCTGATTCATTCGCAGTTCGGCCTCCGCCAGCCGGTCTAAGAAAAGACAATCTTCGGCCTCCGCCAGCCGACTCATTTTGACCGGGTCGGCCTGATAGGTTTTTCGCAGGGTATAAAGCCGCACGGGCAGCCGTAAATCGGCAGGGGTATAGCGAAAGGTGGGCTCGAGGTATTGTTTCCGAAGGGCCTGTGTGATTTCCAGAAAGAGGTACCCGTCTTCCTGTGTCGGTTCGATGATGGTGCCTTCTCCGTAATCGTTCCATGTGGCAATCTGAAGAAGCTGGGCGCTGCTTTGGAGGGCTCGTTCCAGGGTGTAAGAATAGGTGGAGGTGCCGTAGTCGCCCTGTGCGTCGATGTAGCCGTAGGAGGAGCCGACTCCGGCTTCTGCGTAGATATCGTGAAATCTCGGGAAGGCGGCGGGAATAAAGGAGGTCCAGCCGGAAGAAGCGGCACGGGTGTAGAAGGCATTCAGCCGAGAGATGACGCCGGAGGTGCCGTAGGCGGGCTCCGGCCAGCCGAACTCTCCCGTCCGAAGCGTATCCGGCAGAACGTGATACTGCAGGGGGAAGAAATGCGGCTTTGGATTGAGCCCGGCAAAGAGGGTGGTCCATTCAGAGGCGGTGAAGAACTGGGGACCGAAGCAAAGCAGGACCGGGCGGCCGTCCAGTTTGAGATAGGCGGGGTCTGTAAAACAGTTGGTCTGAAGCCATTGCATGACCTGGACGCCGTGGGCGACGGCTGCGGCGCGGTCGGGGAAATATCCATTGTTGAGCATGTTTTTGACCGTCTGGTCCTCGTAGCAGATGGAGAAGGTCAAATTGGCTTTTTTCAGGTGCGGAATCAGGGCCTGCGTTGCGTCGCGGATGCGTCCGTAATCCCAGAAGGTTTCGATGCCGTACCAGTCAATGATCACGCCGTCGATTCCGGCGAATTTGAGCAGAAGGGCCTGAGAAGCCAGCAGATGCGGGTCTTTGGAATCGTAGGGGCCCAGAAGGGGACGATAGTGAGAGGCGAAGGTATCCGGCGGGCTGAAATGATTCATATGCCAATGCCAGCCCCAGAACCCGCTGACGGGCTGGGATTGATACCAGGGCATATAGTGGGCCATGATTTTTTTGGCGAAAGTCTGTCCTGAAAGACTGGGAAAACAAATCAGGAGGATTGCGGCGATGAGCGTTCGAAGGTCGGTTTTTGCTTTCATGAAGCCCTCGTATCGGCGGAGAAAACAACCTATTCTTTCGGCAACCGGTTTCTATAATAACCAAAACGGGTGCTTTTTTCAAGTTTTTTTGCCTTTTACCCCTTTGCCGGTCCGGAAGATGTTTCTGCCGGATTGGTTGGAGGGGATGTTGCGCGGCTCTGCGCTCCTAAAGTTTTGCATTGAAACGGCCGAAATTATGAATACCCCTTTTTGGGGATTGAGTTTGGGAGACAGGTTTATGCCGGATTGTCAATTTCTGGCAAAATGCCCGTTTTTTAATGCGGAAGAAGTGGTTCAGAGGCGGCATTTGACCGCTTATCTCAAAGAGACCTACTGCCGGGGGGATTTTACCCGCTGCTGCCGCTACCAAATTGCCACCACGATTGGGCGTGAGCATGTTCCCACCCTGATGATGCCGGACCAGACGAGATGGGCGGAAGAGATTCTGAAAAACCATTCGGCCCAGTCCGGTTCCGGTCATTCTGCCCAATCCTAAGAGCGTCTAACAAATCTGTCTCCGAAGGATTGGATTTCTTGCAAAAGTTTCAAAGAACAGGGTGCGGGAAGGAGGAGATGAATTCCTGCAGTCATTTTCCACGGGCGGGAGGGGTCTTTGTTTGAAGGTCTTGCCTTTTTGATTTGACTGCTGTAATGTAGGAACGAAAAATCCATCTTGCTGATTTTGTTCTGTCGGCGGCGAGGATTTGGAGACAAAAGGAGAAATGGTGTTATGTTCAGGACAGGTTTGGTGCGAAGGGTATCCGTGTTTTTGGCGGGGGTTCTGATGACGGCAGGATGTGCTCGGCAGGCGGAGATTATCGCTCATCGGGGGGCTTCGTATGAGGCACCGGAAAATACGCTGGCGGCGGTTCGGCTGGCCTGGGAACAGGGAGCGGATGCCGTGGAGGTGGATGTGCATCTGACGGCGGACCATCAGCTGGCGGTGATTCACGATGCGGATACCAAACGGACGGCCGGCACGGACTGGCGGGTGAGCGAAAAGACGCTGGCGGAGCTGCGGACTCTGGATGCCGGGCGATGGAAGGGAGAACAATTTGCCGGTCAGAAGATTCCGACGCTGGAGGAGGTGTTGAAACTGGTGCCGGATGGGAAAAGGCAGCTGATTGAAATTAAATGCAAGGGGGAGATTTTACCGTATCTGGAAAAGGCCGTTGAGAAAAGCGGCAAGCGAAAGCAGATTGTCATCATTTGTTTCGATCCGGATGTGCTGGTTCAGAGCAGACAGCGGATGCCGGATATTCCGGTTTATTGGCTGGTGGGCACGGAAAAAGACAAGGAAACCGGAAAGCCCATTCCGCATTCGCCGAGCTTGATTAACTTTATCCGGGAAAAAGGCATTGACGGACTGAGTGTCAACTATGAAGGGGTGGATGAGACCTTCGCCCGGGCGATGCGGAAGGCCGGATATGATTGGTATGTCTGGACAGTGGATGACTGCCGAACGGCGGAGCGGATGATTCGGTTGGGAGCGAGGGGGATTACAACCAATCGCCCCGCCCAGCTGAAAAACGAGTGTTTCAAGAAGAGGTAGGCGGCTCTTGCGGAATCAATTGGTTGACTTTCTGGACGGCCCGGTAGTGGCTGATGCGGGTGAGGTTCCGCAGGATGTAGCGGATGACATCCGGCCGGCTGACCAGACCGACCAGCACACCGTCTTTGACAATCGGCACACGCCGGAAATTGTTGTGGATGAGGCATTCGGTGATTTCAAAGACGCTGGATTCCGGGGAGAAGACGGTCACATCGGTTGTCATAATTTCTCCGACTCGGACCGGCGGGATAGTCTGGCTGTAGAAATAGGGCATCAGGTCTTTTTCCGTGATAATTCCGACCAGGTACATCCCTTCTTCGACGACCGGCAGGCCGCTGATGGAATAGTCCGCCATCAAAGAAAGGGCTTCTCCGAGTGAGTTTTCAGGACGGACAGTAATGATGCCTTTGGTCATCAATTGCTGAGCGGAAAAAGGAGTTTTTGAGGAGGCCTGGTTCTCGTTCTGTTCAGGAAGGAATTTATGCACATTCACGCGGACCAGGTCTGTGCGGCTGATGACGCTGACGACTTTTCCGCCGTGTGTAATCGGCACACGTCGGAAGGGATTCTGAATCAGGCAATTGCAGATTTCCTCCAGAAGCGTCTCCGCCGGAAAAGATACAACCTCTCTGTGCATGTAGCTTTCGACCAGGCCGCTGGTGGTTTGTTTTTCATAGAGCATGGCCAGAAGGTCTTTTTCCGTGATGATGCCCTGCAGATGCATGTGTTTGTCCACGACGGGCAGACCGCTGATATTCAAATCGACGATGCAGGCCAGGGCCTGATAGAGACGAGTTTGCGGGGTGACGGTAATCACTCCGTATTTCATCACGTCGATTGCCCGTTTGGCATCCGGCTGCATAAAACAGGCGGTTATTTCTAAGGACGGTGTTGTCTGCATATTGAAGTTTCCCTCTGAAACTCGGAAAGAACATCTAACAATCCTATCGGCTATTTCTGCGTGCCGTATAAGCTGAAAGAATGGGAATTATCAAAGAATCTTTTCTTTTTTTCGAGACCTTTCTGCTATATTATCAGACGCAGAACAACATAAGGAGCCGTAAAATGGCAGAATCCTCTGACAAGACAAACCGTTCTTCGAAAACACCTGCGGACAGCCGGGTTCAAACGCGGTTTCTGCTGATGCCCAACCAGGCCAATCCGTTTGGGACGGCCTTTGGCGGGGCGATAGCGGCCGAGATTGATATGGCGGCCTCGATGGCGGCCCAGCGTCATGCGGGCGGGCCGGTGGTGACGGCGGCGATGGATACGATTCAGTTTGAACGTCCGATTCAAATCGGCGACCAGGTAATGCTGGATGCGGTGGTCAGTTATGCGGGCCGCACCTCAATGGAGGTGGCGGTTGAGGTGTATTGTGAAAATCCGCAGCAGGGCCGCCGGGCCCTGGCGACAACGGCCTATCTGACCTTTGTGGCGGTGGACCCGCAGACCGGAAAACCCCGTCCGGTTCCGGCCCTTGTTCCGCAGACGCCGGAGGAAAGGAAACGGTATGATGAGGCCTTGGTTCGTGTACAGGCCCGTCAGCATCTTCGCCGCAGGAAGCAGGATGAATCCCGGCCTGCGGAAGGTCAATCGGCAGGGGCGGAAGTGGAGGTGCTGCGGCCTCTTTTGCGGCGGGAGGATGTGGTGTTTCGCGGGCACGGACTGAGTCCGGAGGGTCGAAAGAAGATTGCCCGGGCCTTGCGGACGCTGCATTCCCTGGAATTGATGGCGGTCACGATTTACCGACTACAAATCAGCCCGGAGCCGACGGAGCTCAATCGGGAACTGATTGCAGCGATGTGCAATGAACTGACGCATTGGCAGGATTTTCAGACGCACCTGTATGAATACGGGTTTCGTCCGAGCCTTTTGCGGCTGTTCTGGCAGGCGGTCGGTGTTGTATTCGGGCTGGGGTCTCGGCTGGCGGGGGCGAAGTGGATTTTCAAGACGGGCATTTGGGTCGAATCCAAGGCGGTGGAGCATTACAGCCGGCTGCTCGAAGCGGCGCCCTGGGAGGAGGCATCCCGGCGGATGCTGTTGAAGAATCAGGAAGATGAACGGGGGCATATCCGGACGTGGCAGCGGCTGCTGAAGGAAATCGAGGCGCAGAAAAAAAGCCGCCGGAAAGCCGATTCCGACGGCTCTTAAATGGGTCTGATTGGTGCTTTCAGCGGGTTTCGCTTTTGATGCGCGGCTGAGGGGCCTGCGGCGATGAAAAGACGGTATTGGCCAGATGCCGCTGTTCTTCCTCGCTGAGGATTGGATTTTTCACGATTGTGGGGGTAATAAAAATCACCAGTTCACTGTTCATGGTGCTTTCGCCCTCAGAACGGAAAAGAAAGCCCACCAGAGGCAGATTGCCCAGCAGGGGGATTTTGTTGATTTGCTGAGAAACATCCTGTTTTTTCAAGCCGCCGATGACGACGGTCTGTCCGTCCCGAATCAGGGCGGTGGTCATGGTTTCCCGGCTGGCAATGATGGGCTGCGGGATGGGATTGCTGATGCCGGTGATGACAACTTCGCCGGTGCGGACGCTGAATTTCGGATTCAGCAGCAGCCGGATGAGGCCGTCGCGGGTCAGGTGGGGTACGACACGCAGCTCAATGCCGACTTCGCGGAAGGCCGTGGTGCCGATGCTGCCGCCGCCGCTGCTTTCCGTCAGCTCCTGATAGGGAAACTCTTCGACGATTTTGATTTCGGCCTGCACATTGTCCAGCACGAGGATGCGCGGGTTGGCCAGCAGTTTGGCCCGAATGTCTTCCTGTTTGGCTTTCAGGGCGGCATCGAGCCGAACGTGGTCGTTGAGGATGCCGAAGCGGAAGATGCCGTCGGTGCTGGCGGTTTTTCCGACATCGCCGGAGAAAACACTGGTAATGGCCGGGTTGGTTACAGTACCCTGCACGGCGTTGCCGATGGTGCCGGAGACTGCTGTACCGTTGGAGTATGAGGTACCCTCCAGATCATAAAGGGTGTTGGTGCCCATCTGCCATTCCACGCCCAGGTCCAGATTGGCCCGGGAGGAAATGTCGTAGATTTTGGCCTCGACAAGGATTTGCGGGGTAATGCGGTCGATTTCTTCAATGAAGGAATCGATGGCTTTGATTTTGCTTTCCACATCCGTGACGATGATGTTGCTGGTTCCGGGGTTGGCGGAGATGGAGCCCTGTTCAGTGACGAACTTGCGAAGGGCCGCCTCCACGTCTTTGACGTCAGCATAGGTAATCCGATAGACGCGGCTGATGACTTTCTCCCGCACATCAACAATGTCGCTGGTGGGCATGACCCGAATCATGTTTTCCGTGGCGACATAGCTGTATCCGTGGGCTTCGAGGATGTTGGTCAGGGCCTCGCCGAGAGGGACGTCATTCAGGGTAGCAGTTACGGTTCCCTCTACTTTGGGGCTTTTGATGATGTCCACGTTGGCCTGTCGGGCCAAAATGCGCAGCACATCGTCAATCGGAGTGTCCCGAAAGTCCACACTGACAGTCTGCTGCATGCGCTGCTGAACAGGACTGAGGCGTTCGGCCCGCATTCCGGCGGGGTCCTCCGTCTGCACAGCGTCCTGTCCCCATGCAGCGAGTGCCGGCAGAAGCAGAAGGCCGGCCGGCAAGATGATTTTCCAAAGGGTCTTGTTTCCTGTCTTTTCCATCCTGTTATCCTTTCGAACGATGCCGGCTGTTTACGGCTGGACGGTCTGGGTCCAGCGTTTGCCGTCCTTCTCAAATTCGACGGCATCTTTGGTAATGCTGACAATTTTGATTCCGTTGATCGTATCTCCCACACAGACAATCTGATTTCCGATGATGGCGGAGGGATTGGTTTGGTTGAAGACAATGCCCCGCACGATGCAGACGGGTGTGCCCGTGCCGCCGTCAGGGGTTCGGGCGGCTGCATCCGGCGTCATCGGGTCGCGAATCTGTTCGGGCCATGGTTCCGGCCGGACCCATTTGGCTGTTTCAGCGGTCGAAGGTGCGGTGTTTTCAGACGGGACCGCGGCAGCGGCTTTTTTGGGGGGCGCCGCCGGTGTGCGAAGCACAAAAAAGAGGACTGCAATCAAAACAAAGGACAAAACGCCGACCAGAATCAGCATCTGGGTTTGTTTGGCGTCTTTTTTGTTCTTTTTGCGGGTTCGTGCACCGGCAGGAGCCCGTGTCTCTTTGGCGGGGGCCGGTCGGGCGGCGGGAGCGGCTGACGGTGCCGAGACTCCGGAAGAGGCCGGTGCGGGCTGCGGGGTATAGGTGTTCGCGTCCGCAGCAGAGGCGGTCGGAGCCGGTCCGACTGCGGCGGCCGGAGCTGCTGACGGAATCGGAGCTCCTTCAAATATAAAGGCAACTTTCTTGTGCAGTCCGGTTTTGGGTTTCATAGGTCAACTCATCCGTTAGGGATTGATATTCAAGAGCGCCGAGGCTTTGCGGTGCGTAGGTGATGACGGATTGACCCGCACTGGGGGCTTCGGCCAGACGCACATTCCGATGGATCACAGTCCGGAAGACCAGCGGACCAAAATAGTCGCGCATTTGTTCTTCGACCTGCCGGCTCAGAAGCGTTCTCCGTTCAACCAGCGTCAGCAGGATTCCCCGAATGCGCAGATTCGGAGCAAACCGCTTGCGAACGACGTCCACAGTTTCCATCACCTGACGCAGCCCCTCGAGGGCATAATACTGCGTCTGGACGGGAATAATCAGTTCGTCAGCGGCCGCCATGGCATTGAGCGTCAAAAGATTGAGCGAGGGTGAGCAGTCGATCACGCAGTAGTCAAACCGGGCGGCTGTCTCCTGAAGCAGACGGCGGAGCACATATTCCCGGTCGGTCATTCGGAGCAGCTGGGATTCGGCTCCGGACAGCAGGACGTTGCTGGGGGCCAGCTGAAGCGTCGGCAGGCACGTCGGCTGCAGAATCCGCTCGAAAAGAACCTGCGGGTTGACCAGGGCCTCATAGATGGTCTGTTCGAGCGTATCGGGCTGAAGTCCGAAGGCCAGCGTGGCGTGTCCCTGCGGGTCGAGGTCTACCAGAAGCGTTCGATAGCCGCGTGAGGCCAGTGCCGCCGCCAGATTGACGGCGGTTGTGGTTTTCCCGCATCCTCCTTTTTGATTGGTGATAGCAACAGTCTTCATAAAGAAGGTTCCTCCCTGAGAATAGAAGACATGACCGCAGGGGCCGAGGAATCCGGCTGTATCAGAAACGATACGAGGAGTTTTGCGGAATGCAGTTTGGACTGCTGGCGGCTTCGTTCGATGGAGGCGCTTTCCACAAAGACCGTCGGGCGGCTTCGTTCGAGGGCATTGACGAAGGATGCAAACTGCTGGAAAGTGCCGCGGAAGGTGATGGTCTGCCAGACGCGTTTGAGTTTGGTCTGGCCGGAATCTTCCGCCGCCCAGACATCCTCGCGCGTTTTGCCGGCGTATTCACTCAGACCGGCGGTATTGGCCAGCCGGCTGATTTCAAAGAGGACTTTGTCCTGTTTTCCTGAGGGCACCAGGAAATCATCGATTCGCTGCTGCAGTTCATTCAGCAGTTCCTCCTGGCGCTGCTGCGTATCCGGCTGGGAGGCCAGACGGGCGACGCTGACTCGGTCGCTGCTGACGGTGAGGTCCTGGTGGACCGCCTTGAGACGCTCGGCCTGAGGGGTGAGCACCAGGGTATAGAAGCTTGCGGCCAGCAGGAGCCAGGGACCCCAGACACAGGCCACATAAATCCAGTATTTTCGATTTTTGAAAATCATAAGGTTGATCCGTTTTTATTTTTGTTCAATCAAAGGACATCGGATTTCGTACAGGAGAAGATTTTGTGAATCGGCCGCCTCCTGTCGGGACTGGATTTGGATTTCCTGAGCCACGGAGGACAGGCAGGGGGCCGACCGAAGTTTCTGAATGTAGCCATTGACGGCCTGATCGCTTTCGGGGCGGTTCGGAGCCGCCAAGGTCAGCCGAAGAGTACGCTGGATGACCTGGATATAGGATACCTGATTGTTTTTGGGGTCCGTTATTTTGCGGCGGACGGGCTGGTAGGCGATATCCAGTTCCGTAAAGAACACCTCCGGCGGGAGCGTCTGCACCAGTTCGGCCAGCAGGGGCGAGAGCGGCATTTCCAGCCGCAGGGCATCCTGCACCGTTTTGATGCGGTGACGTGCGGCCAGGATGTTCTGCTGGACGGCTTCGTACCGCTGAAGGTCTTCGGCATGTTCGGCAATATGCTGGAGGTTTTGCCGGTGGATGGCCAGTTCGGTTTTCATCAGGGCTGTATGGTTGAGCCATTGGCCGGCCAGAAGACCGGTTGCCAGAAGCGGGATAACAAAAGGTACGGCGGCCAGGGCAATAGTGCCCGGCCGGCTCCTTTTCGGCAATCCCTGTCCCTGTAATAAATCAATCCGAAATTGCATCAGCAGGTCCTCATAGCCAATCCGGCTGCTACCGTAAAAACCGGACCGGCCAGTTTCTGTAAAGCTTCCTGGGCCGGCGGGGTCTGGAGATTCAGAAAGCGGAAAGGATTAAATACTTCCGTCTCTACACCCAGTGTGCCGGCCATAAGTTCCGTAAACGGCTGACTCATCGCCCACCCGCCTGATAAATAGAGCTTTTTGACCTGGCAGTCGGGATTTTGCGTTACATAATAGCGGAGCGTATCGCTGATGTTGTTCAGGCATCGAGCGGCGGCGTTTTTCAGGGCCGCTGAGATCTGCGGCGGAATCGAATCCATCTGTCCGAAGAGAGATTGTCGAATGGTTTCTTCGTTCAGACCGGTTTGCCGGCGGATGGAGTCCATTATGTCGAAACCGGCATAGGTCAAGTCCCGGATGAACGGGATGCCGTTGTCCCCGAGAATGGTGACGGTGATAAACCGATGGCCCAGATGGATGAGGGTTCGGCAGGAGGAGGCGTCCTGCGGGATGCAGTGGCACAGGCAGTTCATCGCAGCCAGTCCTTCGACATCCATCAGCATCACTTTGCCGCCGGCGCTGTGAACCCGGCGAATGGTTCGTTCGACGGCGTCCCGCATGGCGACGACCAGGAAGCCCTGATGACCGTCGGCAGAAGAGCGGATGGTTTGAAAGGCCACGATACTCTGGTCGGCATCGAAGGGGCTCATCTGCTGGGCTTCGAGTTCTACGGCCTTACTGAGTGCTTCCTGCGGGATGAGAGGAAAGCGGAAAGAACGGGTGACAACCTCCGGCCCGCTCTGGGCACAGACCACGTAGGGAGTGTTTAAGTCGGCTGTATTCAGGCATCGTCGAACGGCCTCTGTCACGGAAGCGTCATCCGGATTATGAGAGTTTTGATTGGGCATTACGTCAAATTGACAGGCCCCTGTGACGGCGAACTTTCGGTTCCGCCAGGTTCCCTTGACCAGTTTGACCGAGGAGGAACTGATGTCCAGTCCGGCCCATTCGACGGCGTTCATTTCCAGCCGCTCGAGCAGAGAACGATATTTTTGTTTTACAGCTGCCAGCATAGGTTCTCCTGTCTAATGAGCCAGAGCGGTTTGGGTTTCCGTCCAGGCACCCGGCACCGGCACATACTTGCCTTTGAGCCAGATATTGCCGGGCAGGATGCCTGTCAGGAGGCGTTCGTCCCAATAATACGATTTCAAATATCCATCCTGTCCTACCACACCCACGACTCCTCGCACGGCTTCGGTGATGCTGCCTCGCAGAATCAGCTGGTCATTGTTGGCATTCACCGTTTTTCTTCCGCCGTAGCTGTTTCGTTTTACGTTTTCAGCTCCCCATCCGCCTCCGCCGACTGTCAAAGCGGCCTCCACGACAGTCGGATTGGGCAGAAGCCGCATATAAATCGGTTTGGCGGCGCTTTCTCGATTTCCAATCGGCACATAGGTGAATCCTGCCGGTTCTTTCGGCGTAGTATCCACATAACTGTATTCCGTCATTCCGGGATCGACGATTTTGATGACCCCTTTGGCGATGAGTCCGAGAATATTGGGGTTTTCAGGGTGCGGCAGGCCGTTGGCTTGCCGAGGATAGATGCGTCCGGAATCGTCCTGGTCCGATATTGTGAGGGAGTCGGCTATCCAGATATTGCCGGTGGCAACGATGGTGATCTGGCCCTGGATGACATCGGTCTGCTGGCCGAGAGTGCGTCCGCTTCCGATAATCACGTTTCCGTCCACAAAAATTTGTCCGGCAGGAGCGGAGGAAACCCCTCCGAATTCCTGGGAGACATAGGTTTGCGGCAGGTCCACGATAAACCGGTCGCCGTTGGTGTCCGCATTGGAGCGGCGGACATGGTAGGCGTAAATCGGATAGCGTTCGAATTCTTCTCCGCCGCTGTTGGGTTTGACGCGGAAATCATACGTATAACTGTCCTTGGACTGCATGAACCCGCGCACGGTGCAGTTGTTTGTGATGCAGACCTTGCCGATGCCGTTTTCCACAAAAAACTCCAGATGAACCGCCGGCTGAGGCAGTTTCAATACGGGAGCATCGGCTACAGGTGTAAAACGGAATCGGGTGTCCGTCGTATCGCGGAACCGCTGAATCTTGCTGTCCAGTCCGCTGTTATCTGCAATTCGAAGCATGGGCTGGTCGAAATAGATGCCGCTTTTGAAACAGTTCATTACCGAAACGTATTTGTCCTGGCCGCTGCTGGTATAGCGGGATTCGCCCATATAGACCGGACGAAGAAAGACCGGATATCCCTGGATTTTGATGTCGCGTACATCCGGACTGTCATTTTCCTTATTGATTTCGACCGGCAAATCGACGGTTTCTCCGGTTGCAAAGACCACGTCGATAAAGGAAGAGCCGCCGACCGGGGCCTTGCATTTGCCCATGGCCCAGCCGTTGATGGCCTGCACCACGTAGGTGTGAATGGTCTTTTCATAAATACCGGACCGTCCGATTGCCGTGATTTCAAAGATGGGCTTGGCCTGCAGAAAAGTGGCCAGGGAAACAGAATAAGACCCCTGGCTGTCCGGAAAGGAGAGGGTTTCTTCGAAGGAGCCGGCAGCCAGAGCGGACAGCAGGTCGGGCTGCTGACTCATTGCGAACATGGCCCGCTCGTAAGCGGCTTCGGCGGCCGCCAGAGCGGCGGTCTGCCGCTTCTGCTGGACGGCCTGGACATGGGCTCCTTCGGCACTCTTGAGAACGCCGATGGAAAAGATGGACAATATCAGCAGCAGGACAACCGCGACGATCAGGGCTGAGCCGCGCTGTCGAATGACCGGTTTTGGAGTTCGATATCCTTTCATAGCCGTTTCTCCCTCAGGGAAGCCGCTGGGCTGTTTCCTTCCATCCGCCGGGGATTGGAATGTACTTGCCTTTGAACCAGAGATTGCCCGGGACGATGCCGCGGCTGAGCCGTTCATCGAGGTAGTATTGTTTGACGTAGCCGTCTCGTCCGATCACGCCGACCACACCGCGGATGGATTCGGCCAGCATTCCGCGGACAATCAGGTTATCTGTCGGTCCCGCCTCTTCTTTGCGTCCGCCGTATCCGTTTCGCTCGACGTTTTCTGCTCCCCATCCTCCTCCGCAGGCGGTGACGGCGGCCTCGACAATCATCGGGTCGGGCAGATGCCGATAGGGTGAACCGGCCGGCTGACCTTTGTCCAGCAGAGCCACCGGCTGATAGACGGCGCCGGCGACAGTCCCCGGGGCTCCGAGGGAGGCGGCCAGTCCCGGGTCAATGATTTTGACTACACCCCGTGCAACCAGACCGAGGGCATTGGGGTTGTCCGGATGCGGCAGACCGTTGGCCTGACGAGGATAGGAGACGCCGCTGTCATCCCGGTCGGAGACCTGGATGGGAGCGGCTACCCAGATATTCCCCGTGGCGGCGACGGTGATTTTTCCCTGCACGGTATTCAGCTGACGCACGTTCGGCAGGGAGACGGTTTCAGAGGCACTGCCGATGATGACGTTTCCATCCACAAAAATCTGTCCGCCGGCAGGACCTTCCGTCAAACCGTAACGGGGAACCACATAGGTATTTTGGACCGGCAGAACGATTTGCTGTCCTGTGGCGGATGCGTTGGCGGGAATATAATGAAATCCGTAAACAGGGTATTTTTCAAAGAGGGATCCGCCGCTGCCGGGTTTGATTTTGTAGTCCCAGGTGTCCGTGTCGGAAACGGTTCGCTGATAGCCGCGGACGGTGCAGTTGTTTGTGATGCGGACATAGCCGATATTGTCCGTACCCACGAAAAACTCCAGCTGGACGGCGGGCTGTCCGAGCGGAACCAGATTGTTCCGGACCGGCCGGAAAATGAGGTTCGGCTTCTGCTCCTGAAGCATCTGAACAAACCAGTCGAATTTCAGCTGGACGGCTTCTTCATCGCTGATTCGGCTTTTGGGCTGGTCAAAAAAGATGCCGCTGTCGAACAGGTCGATGATGCGGCGGTATTTGTCTGTGCCGTCGGAGGCATATCGGGATTCGCTCATCGAGACCGGTTCGAGGAACAGCGGGTCCGGCTGTACGTAAATATCCGGATTGCGGTCGTCCGGCGGCTGAACCGTATTGATGTGAATCGGCATCGCGATGATTTCCCCGTTGGCAAAATAGACTTCCGCCGTGGAGGAGGGGCCGGAAGGGACGCGGCACTGGCCCATCTCCCAGCCGGTCATCGCCTGCACGAGGAAAACGTTCAGGGTGCTGACCATCTGTCCGGACTGTCCGCGGGCCCTGACTTCGAAAATCGGCCGGGAATCGGCAAAGGAGGAAAAACGAATCTGGTAGGAGCCGGAGCTGTCCGGAAAGGATATGGTTCCCTGCGGAGATTTTTTGTCGAGGGCGACAAAGAGGTCGGGCTGCTGACTCATCCAGAAGACGGCCTGTTCATAAGCCGCTTCCGCTGCGGCCTGGGCGGCGGCCTTCCGTTTGAGCTGGATGCTGTATTCCTGCGCATCCTGTGCGGCCTTGAGCATGCTCAATCCGAGCAGGGACAAAATTACCAGCAGGAGCACGGCCAAAACCAGTGCGGAACCTGTCCATTTTTGTGTTCGGATAGTTCGGGTCCGGACCATAAGGTTGCGTCCTATCGGGGCCAGTTCATTCGCAGCAGGACGGAGGTTTTGACTTCTACGGATTCGCCTTCGCTGTCGGTCAAGGTCAGATTCATCCGGACGGAGCCCATTCCGACTCCGCCGACGACGTTGTGGCTGAAAATCTCCGTTCCTTTGGAGACATCCACAAATTCACTGAGTGTGACGGTTCGCAGCAGGGAGCTGGTTCGGCGGGTGCCGCCGGAAATTCCCCCCACTCCATTGACAACGGTGCCGTAATCGACTTTCAGCCGTCGTCCTTCCAGATAAAAGAGGGCGTAGTGCGTTCCGGTGTTGGTGACTTCCAGCACATCCGCATTGGCGGCCGCCGGGTCGAACGCGTTTTCCCAGTAGCGAAATTCGACGGCGGAACCGGAGGCGATTTCCTGATTAATCGGCGGCTGAGCGACGGTGTAAACACCGTTGATGATTTTATAAACGGCATAATTGCTTCGGTTGGACTTTCGTCCGATGGTGCTGAAAGCGGTCATAGCGGCCAGCGCATCCTGCCGAATCGGTTTGTGAATGCTGTTATAAGTCTGGCGAACGCTTCGGGAGCCGCCGGCCGCCAGGATGGTGACGGCCAGAATCGGAATAATCAGAATCGCCAGCGTGACGACTACTTCGAGCAGCGTAAAAGCGCCGGACAGGCGAGATGTTTTTTTGCAGCGATTCATACCGGATGCCTCCTTATCCGCCGGATTGGTCTCTTCGGACATACGTGGACGAGGTGAACGTCGGGTCGGCGGCGGCCGGTTCGAGGTTTTTGTAATCCCGCCGCCAGCGAATTGTGACGCGGATTTCCCGAAGCGTCACACCCGCTTCTGCATCTGTGTCAATGTCGGAGTACCAGAGCTGTGCCCGCATGGGAAAGCCGTTGAAGACGACCCGATAAATCGGGTCGCTGCCGATTTGTTCCAGACCGAGGTCGAGATCCGTCGGGTCATAAAATTCATTGCCGCCGGTGCTTTTCCAGTCGTCCAGAAGCAGCTGAGCCAGCTGCGCCGCAACAATTTCGGCTCGGGCGCTGCGGGCCCGCTTGACGGCGTGATACTGGTACGTCAGGGCTCCCAGGGATGCAATGGCCAGAATCACCGTGGCAACAATCAGCTCCAGCAGGGTGACACCGGCGGATTTTCGAAGCCGCCCGTGTCTGAAAGATCGGCCCATTGGGCCCACGTCTGTCATGGGAATCCTCCTTATCCGGCATTCAAAAAAGGAAGGAACGGAGAAAGATGCGCACCTCCTCCGTTCCTGTAAATTGACCGATAGGCCGGTTTATTCCCATCGTCCGTCCACGTAGAGGGTCTTCGACCCGCTGGGAGCATTGGGCTGACTGCCGGTGACCGTAATCTGGGCGTTGCCGTTGGCATCGACACTGTCGATATTGTAGTCGCCCGGGACAAAGTAGGTTCCGGTCAGGTCTGCATCCTGAAAGCCCAGGGCCTGACGGGTGGCGGCTACGCCCAGACTGCCGGTGGGCGCTGAGCCGTGTTCCACAAAATACACCCGGACGGCGGACTTGATGGTGCCGGCGGTGGCGTTGGCTTCCGCCCACTTGGCGGATTCAATCCGGCCGCGCATCAGCGGAATCGAGGCCGCCGCCAGAATGCCGACAATCAGGATGACGACCATCAGTTCAATCAGCGTAAATCCTTTTCTTTCTGTCATTGCTTGCATCTCCTAAAAAAATGTACATTTTTTTATGTTTTTTTGTCTCGAAATCCTGTTCGAGACCCACGTTTTTTTGAATCTCATACAGACATAGAGAAAATCGGCAGATACATCGCCAGCAGGACGGTCAGCACAATGGCTCCGACGGTGACAATCAGAATAGGTTCCAGCAGACCGAGCATCATCGAAACGAGTTCATCCACTTTGCGGGCATAAAAATCGCCGGTTTTTTCCAGGACGGGCACCAGAGAGCCGGACTGTTCGCCGATTTGAGTCATCTTGACGGCCACGCCGGGGAACAGGCCGCAAGCCTGAAGACTGTCAGCCATCGAGGTGCCTTCGGTCATCTTCTGGCGGGCCAGCAGGACGCCGTTTCGGAGCAGCTGGTTGGGCGTCATTTCTGCCAAAATGATAAACGCATCCAGAATCGACACGCCCGCCGCCACCAGCGAGGCCAGCGTCCGGCAGAACATACAGATAAAGGCCATCCGCTTGATTCGCCCCAGCAGCGGCATGTTCAGTTCAAGCCGATGCAGAACGGCTTGGCCGGATTTGGTTTTGGAGGCAATGACGGTGCCGGCAATCAGGGCCGCCAGAAATATCAGAATCAGCAGAATATTATTGACGATTCCGTGATAGACGGCCATAAAGCCGCGGGTAAAAGCGGGCAGTTCCCCTTTGAAGGTTTCGAACATCACCTGGAAGCGGGGGATAATCAGCGTCATCAGGACGACGACGATAATGACAATAAAACAAACGACGAAAATCGGATAGGCCATCGCGCCGCGGACTTTTCGGACCAGTTTGTCCCGTTCCTGATAATAATCCGCCAGCCGGCGGAGCGAGTTGGACAGCGAACCGCCGGTTTCGCCGGCCATGATGATGGAGCAGGCCAGCCGGTTGAACACCTTCGGGTGGGCCCGGACGCTGTCGGTAAACGTTTCACCGGTTTCCAGCCGGGCGGCAATGTCTTTGAGGACGTATTCAAAGTAAGGATTGGTGATGTCTTCCGCAATTGTCTGGATGGCGGTGGTGATGGACAGACCTCCTTCCAGCATGGTGGCCAGCTGCCAGCAGAACGTAGACATTTGTTCCGAGCAGACTCGGCGGTACCGCACACTGGCAGTCTGAACTTCCTGCTTGGTTTCCGGCACGACTTCGGAAATCGATACCGGCGTCAGATTTTCCTGACGCAGCTGGGCGAGCAGGTCCTGTCGAGACTGGGCCTGTCGGAGCCCTTCCCGGCAGTTTCCGGCTGCATCCCATGCTACATATTCAAAGGTCTGCATTGCGCACGATCCTCTCTGTGTTTGATTTGTTCTGGGGTTCGGCATTTTGAGGGGGCGGCTTTTGTAAAAAATCCCTGCAGGGGAACAGTTTGTTGGGTCCGGAGGATTCCTGAGTCTGATAAAAAACGGTTTGACGATGTTTGGAACAGGTTTCATGGCGGTGAAATGTTTTTGTCGGAAAGGAGAGCTCGAGACGGGAGGCGGAAAAAGAAACGGGACATTCCCGAATCGGCGGGCTGACGTCCTATAACCGTTGTGCCGCCCAGATTGGGCTTGATTCAGAACGCACAACCAGATACAATAAACGTATAGAAAGCAACGGTAAAGCCGTCGGGGGATGTATGAAAAAAGCGATTTGGATATCTCATCCCGAACAAGATGTAAGCCCTTCGGACAAGGATACGTTGAAGGATTATTCCATTCTGCAGAAGGCGCCTCGCCGCCGTTCCTGCCCTGTTCGAGCCGGCGGCAGCAGGCGGGAGGAATGGGCTGCCGTTTTCAACGGACTGCGTGTGCCGATTCTGCTGCTTGGTGTGGTCGGAGCGCTGGGACTTCTGGCTCATTACCGCCCTCAATTTGTCCGGGTTGTGCCGGTGATGTACTGGCCGAACTGGTGGATTTCCGTTCTCTTCCTGGCTCTGGCGGGCGTTGTAACGGCTGTGCTGACGGCGGACTGGATTGCCGTTCGGTTTCTGAAGCGGTTTCGAAACTCTCAGGCCGACGGCCCCGGTGAGTATGTCTGGCGCAGCCGCTGAGCGGATGTCTTATTCTTCTGCCACGGCCTCAGAGAACGTGACACGCAGGACCTCTTCAGGTGTGGTTTTCCCCTCGAGCATCCGGCGAATGCCGCACTCGAGCAGGTCGCCGTAGCCGCGGGAGCGGGCCAGGGCGCGGATTTCCATTTCTTTTCCGCCGCCGGCAATCAATTGACGCATTTCATTGTCAATGACGAGAAATTCGAAAATCGGCAGCCGGCCCCGATAGCCGGTTCCGTTGCAGTGGCTGCATCCGGTTCCCTGCCGAAGGTCTGCGGAGGCCAGCTGTTCCGGCGTAAGTTTGAGCCGACGGATTAATTCCTCGCTGATGGTTGCCGGCTGACTGCACTTGTCGCAGATTTTCCGAACCAGCCGCTGTGCCAGAATCAGATTGAGCGAAGAAGCCAGCAGATAGGGCTCCAGCCCCATATAAACCAAACGGCTGATCGCACTGGGGGCATCGTTGGTATGGAAGGTGCTCAGGACCAGGTGCCCCGTCAGGGAGGCCTTGATGGCAATTTCCATTGTTTCCTTGTCGCGGATTTCCCCGATGAGGATGATGTCCGGGTCCTGCCGCAGAATGGCCCGCAGACAAAGGGCGAAGTCCAGATTGATTTCCGGTTTGACCTGCGTCTGGTTGATGCCGGGCTGGCGGTACTCCACGGGGTCTTCGACGGTGGTGATGTTTTTCCGCGGGTCTTTCAGCGCATTCAGGGCCGAATAGAGCGTGGTGCTCTTTCCGCTACCGGTGGGGCCTGTGACAATGATGATGCCGTGCGGCAGATTCAGAATCTGCTTGAACTGCTTGAGCAGTTTGGGTTCCAGCCCGATGGTATCGAGGTTGTGATTGACGGCGGACTTGTCGAGAATTCGCAGAACGATTTTTTCGCCGTAGATGGTCGGCAGGGCACTGACCCGCACATCAATGTCGGGCTGGCCCTTGCCGCGTTTGATTTTGAAGCGGCCGTCCTGCGGCAGCCGCCGCTCGGCAATGTCCATTTCTGCCAAAATTTTCAGACGGGCGATTACGGCGGCCTGCATCTTTCGCGGCGGCGGGACCATTTCCGTCAGAATGCCGTCCACCCGCATCCGGATAATCATTCCGTGTTCCTGCGGCTCCACGTGAATGTCGCTGGCGCGGCTTTTGATCGCGTGGCTGAGCATCAAATCCACAAAGCGGACAACCGGCGCCTCTTCCGCCTCGGCCTCTGAAATAATCTGTGTCCCGGTTTGACCGGATTCCTCTTCCTCGTCGTCCTCTGTGCTGATTTCCAGTTCAACCAGATCGCGCATCTGCTGCTGGTCCAGGTCGCTGCCGTGATAAATCTGGTCAATCAGATGCAGGATTTGTTTTTCCGATGCGATGAGTGGTTTGATCGGTTTCTTGAGTTTGAACGAGACGGTGTCGATTGCAATCACGTTCAGAGGATCGGCCATGGCCAGTTCAATCCCCTGCGCTCCTTCCCGCACCACGGCCACACAGAACCGCTTGGCCAGGGTTTCCGGGATGCTGCGGGCTACATCCATCTGCACGACGGACAAGTCGTCAAGCGGAATGAATTCGACGTTCAGAAATTTTCCGAGCGCCTGAGCAACCTGCACATCGGTCAGGGCTCCCATTTCGACCAGAATCTGGCCCAGCCGCTTGTCGGCGGCTTTCTGGGTTTCGAGGGCCTTTTGCAGGGTTTCCGCAGAGAGCAGACCCTGTTCGAGGAGCCATTCCCCGAATTGGCCTGTGCTCGGCTGAGGCCCTTCCAAAGAAGCCGTCGAAATGTCCGGATTCTGTTTTTTCATTTTGTTTTCTGAAATTGGATATGTTGTCCGGAATAGTTTGCTTTGGATTTCTGAACGGTCGGCAGCAGCGGCTGGAGGACTTCAGCCAGCTGAGGACTATCCACCGGTTTGGCCAGAAAGGCGTCGAAGAGTTCCTCAATCTGATGGTTCCGGTCTTCCGCGACCGTTCCTGCCGAGAGGGCGATGATGGGGGTTCGGAGCCCCTTATCCCGCAGGTGCCTGGCAACCTGAAGCCCGCTGATGTCCGGCAGCTGGATGTCCATCAGAATGACGTCAAAGCTGTTTCGGCAGGCCGCATCAACGGCAGCCTGTCCGCTGTTGACCGCGGCAACTTCCAAACCGAGATTCTCGAGCATCAGGGTCAGGACGGTTCGGTTGGACTCTTCATCCTCGACCAGCAGAACCCGTCCGATGCATTGTTTGTTTTCGAATGTTTCTTTGTCTCTTCCGTATCCCGTCGAACGAGGCGGGAAGAAAAGCATTCCGGATTTCAGAACGGCCGGCTCCGCCGGAAGCAGGATCGAGAAAATTGAGCCCGCCCCCGGTTTGGACGTCACTTCGATTTGTCCGTTCAGCAGATGCACCAATTGGCGGGTCAGGGGCAGCAGTCCGCAGCCCTGCACGCCCAGATGAAGGCCTGCCGGTATTCCGCTGTGAATCGATTCCTTCTGACGAACCGGTTCAAAAAGTTCAGACAAATGCTCTGTGGAGATGGTCAGACCGGTATCGATCAGGTCAAAGCAAATGGCGGATTGAGAGCCGAGCGAAGCCATCCGCACCCGAAGTTCGATGGTTCCCTGCTGGGTAAATTGGATGGCGTTGCCGGCCAGATTCAGCAGACACCGTTTCAGACGCGCTCGGTCGGTCCGCAGGAACGCCGGCACATTTTCTTCGACGGTGACGGCAAAGGACAATCCTTTGCTGACGGCGGCTCGGCTGAGAATGCTTTCGATTTCCTCCAGCAGGTCAGCCAGATCGCATTCGGCAAAGTTCGGTTTCAGGTTGCCTCGTTCCAGATGTGCCAAATCCACGACATCGTTGACGATGCATGAAAGGCCCTTCCCGGCCCGGTGGATTTCGGCGACATACTCCCGCTGCGTATCGGTTAAATCTTCAGCGGCCAGCAGATTGCTGAAGCCGATGATGGCGTTGGATAAGGTGCGGATTTGGTAGGCCAGATTATCGATTAAGCCGGCGGAGAAATTCTCCTTGTTCGGCGCCGTTTGTGCCGAGGCGTTGGCCTGAGAAGCGGATGGAACGAGATTTGTTTTATCTTCTTTTTCCATCTTTTTTTTAACTTCTTTCTCCGACGGATTTTTTTTGGCGGCAGAGACAGCAATATCTGCTTTTCTTTCGGCGTTCTTTTCTTTGTGTTTAACGAAAAAATGATGCAATTGAGCAAAGTTTCAAACAAAGACGTTGGGGTTTATCACCGACAGGTTCAAATGAGGATGTAAGGGTTGTGGATAAGACGGAAAAGACAATTTTTATCGGTCTTTCTGCATCTATTGCCATTTTGACAGGTTTTCTTGTCTGCGGATACGATGGCTTTTTGGACTCCTCTGAGAGCATTAATCCTTTTAATAGAGAGCAGATAAGAACGGTCAGAATCGTTATGGCCGAGAAGGATTGGAAGTGGCTTTTGGCCAATCCGATGTCCGAAAAATATGTTCGGGCGGACTTTTGGTTTGATGGCCGAAAGTTTTCAAATGTAGCGGTTCGCCCAAAAGGCAATTCTTCTCTGATGTCAGTGGCGGCAAGCGGTTCCAAGCGGTTAAGTCTGAAGATTGATTTTAATTTTTTTAACAGTGCCCAGACTTTCTATGGAGTCAAAAAGCTGTGCCTGAACAACGGGTTTTCAGACCCGACCTTTATTCGGGAAGTGCTCAGTTATGAAATCTTCCGGGAGATGGGAGTGCCGACGCCGCGATGTGCCTTTGCTGATGTGTATGTAAATAATGAGCACCTCGGGCTTTATACGCAGGTGGAGGCGATTGATAAGACCTTTCTGGCTCGATATTTCGACAATCCGCATGGCAATCTGTACAAGCCGGAAATCGGGGCGGCTTTGTTGAACTGGACCAAGGAAGATGTAGAAAAACAGACGCAAAATCCGGTTTTTGCCTCGCGGGAAAATCTCAATGACCCGCTGTCTGTTCGCTTGGGCGGACGACGGCTCAGCGACCTTCTCGAACTGCTCGAGCGGGAGAATACCCCGCTGGAGGAGCTGCTCAGCCGACAGGCCGCCGGGCCGTTTGGCGGTCCTTTTGGAAGGGGGTTCGGCGGGCCGGGACCCGGCGTCGGATTCGGCCCCAACCCGGGCCCGGGTTTTCCTCCCAATCCGGGGAATCGGCCGGCCGGCGGTTTTGACGACCCTCCGCCGGCGGGATTTGTTCCCGACCCAAATCGTCCATTTCCTCCGGGGAATGTGCCGGCACCTGCCGGGCCCTTTGGTCCGCCTCCGGGCGGTTTAGGGGGGCCGCCCGGTGCAGTCAGAGCGGACCCGAATAATCCAATGAGACCCCCGATGGGGCCGCCGGGGGTTTTCCCGCAAGGTCCGGGAATGGCTCCGCAGTTTGCAGCAGGCAGACCGGGCGGACGATTCGACCCGAATGCTCCTCCGATGGGCTTCGGTCGCCGAGGAGAGCGCGGATTCGGCGGACCCCAAGGGCAAGGTCGACCGGGACCTGGCGGAGGACCCGGGTTTCGAGGGGGCAATTTGCTGGATGCTGTTGGATTGAAAACCAACGAAAACAAGGCCGACCATACGGCACTGTTTCGACTGCTGGAGGTTTTAAATAAATGTCCGGATGAGACCTTCCCGCAGGAGATTGAGAAGGTGCTGGATGTGGACCAGGTGCTGCGGTATCTGGCGGTGTCCGTGATGATTGTGCATTTAGACAACTATATCGGGATGGGACACAATTATTACCTGTATGAGACAAACGGACGCTTTACGATTCTGCCGTGGGATTTGAATATGGCCTTCGGGACCTTTGGAATGGGCCTTGCACGGGATGCGGCGGACTTTTACATTGATGAGCCGGTGACCAATTCCTTTGAATCCCGCCCGCTGGTGTATCGGCTTTTGTCTTATCCTCCATACAGGGAGCGGTACCACCAGTATTTAAAAGACCTGCTGGACGGCCCCTTTGCAGAAGGAGTATTAGAAGAACGAATTGACAAACTGGCGGCGCTGGTGCGTCCGTATGTGCAGAAAGATGAACTGAAGTTTTTTACGCTGGAGGATTTTGAAAAAGGGCTGAACGAGGGCTCTGCATTCGGCGGGGGCTGGATGAGGCCGCAGGCGGGCAATCCGAATCCGTCCGGGCCGATGGGGCCTCAAGGCGGGCAGCCGGCGCCGGCAGAAAGGGCTAATCGCGGCGGGCGTTTTGGGTTCGGACAGCGCGGCCCCGGCTTCGGCGGACCGCCCGGAATGCAGGCCCCGGGATTAAAATCGTTTATCGCCAAACGGCGGCTGTCCGTCCGCCGGCAGCTGAGCGGCGAAATCCCTTCCAGGCCGACCGAAGAGGAGCGGCAGCAAATGATGCCGAGATTCCCGGGGATGCCGCCGATGCAGGAGGGCAATCGATGAAAGGATTCCTGGACTTTTTCAGAAGGCCGGCCGAGCAGACAAGCGAATTGGACGGCTGGCGGATGGAACGAAAATTTTTCATCCCGCAGGAGAAAATCGAGTGGGCGGCAGGCCTGCTGCGGCATTGCTGTCCGCCGGATCGGCTGTATCCGAAGGGGGTGATTCATTCCCTCTATTTCGATACGGAGGACTTGGAGGATTATGAGGATTCGCAGCAGGGCAGCCGGCATCGGAAGAAAATCCGCATCCGCTGGTATGAGCCGCTGCCGCAGGAGGGCGATACAGCGGTTTTTGCGGAGGTAAAAATCAAAAACGGTTTTGCCGGACAAAAGAAGCGGCAGATTTTTTCCGTACCGGCCGAGACGCTTCGAGGGGAACGATGGAAAAAAGGAATCCTGCCGGCTCCGGTCCTGCTGAATACGCTGGCTCAATTCGGCGTCTTTCCGACGGAACGGCTGCTGCCGGTTATCCGGATTTCCTACCATCGGCTTCGGTTCACCGACCTGATGACCGGAGCTCGCGTCTCGCTGGATTGGCGGATTGAGTCCGCGCCGGCCGATTCGGTTTGGTCGGGCTCGGAAGAGACGCTTCGAATGGAAGGGGCGGTTGTGGAAGTCAAGGGGCGTTCGGCGGAACTGAGTGAACCGCTGCGGTCTTTGAATCTGCTGGAGACGGACTGGACACGCTGTTCGAAATACGCCTGCTGTCTGGCGGCTCACTTGGAAGAACCGGGCTCGTTCGGACAAACGATGCTGTCCGGGCGCGCTTCGCGGAATGATTTTGAATGAAAACCCAACAGAAACGTTATAGGAGAAAAAATGATGATGCCGGCAGCTCAACTGAAGTTTCAATCGCTGGATTTGACGGTTTCGGATTTGTGGATTCCGATGGCTGCATCGATTGCGGCCTCCGTGGCGGTGTACTGGATGTATCATTTGTTTTACGGCTCGCGGACGATTGGGGCGGGCGTGGACCGGGCGTTTCTGCTCGGAGGGCCCGCGATTACCGCGCTGTTTCTGGGGATACAAAGTTCCATTCCGCTGTCGCTGGGACTGCTGGGGGCGCTGTCCTTTGTGCGGTTTCGCACGCCCGTGAAGGATTCGGCGGAAATCGGCTTTCTGCTGCTGCTGATTGCCTCGTCGATTGGGATTGCCACCGGCACCTATGCAATTGTGATTGTGCTGTTTGTTGCGGCGTTTCTGACGCTGACGGCGCAGGCGCTGCTGCGGCGGCAGTTTTGCCTGCGGCGGTTCAGCCATCTGCTCCTGTCGATGGACAGGGAGGCCTTTGACCGGCTCCAGCAGCCGCTGGAGGCGTTCCTCCGCGGGCAGGTGGACAACCTGCACTTGAAAACGCTTTCAGTGATGGACGGGCGGGTATCGCTGCAGTATCAGTTCCGAAAGCGGGCGGATTTTGACCGCGTCGGCTTTGTGCGGCAATTGAGCGGCCTCGCCGCCGGCACCCCTGTCGAAATCTTTCTGGGCGGTGCGTAAAAGATTCGACCTTAAATGGTCCTGGCTGATTAGAAGGAGAAAATCGGGCAAAGAGGGTTTTCCTGCTTGACAAAAAGCGGGAAATCGTGTATATGGCTTGCTTGTAAAGACTTATGTGCGGGCGGTTAGCTCAGTTGGCTAGAGCGCCAGCTCGACACGCTGGAGGCCACAGGTTCAAGTCCTGTACCGCCCAATACCGCATGTTACGCTGAATTCGGTATTTACGAATACCCGGCATGTAAGAAGAAAGGCTTCTGCATGTTTTGTGCGGAAAATCCCCTATTTGATCTTACTTCTTTTTCCAAATCCACAATCCGCCAAGTCCTACTATAAACAAGGACGCAGGTTCGGGAATAAATTTAATGTAATCACTGGTCGGAGAATAACCACGGTTTTGAATCTCAATGTTAAATCCTGTACCGTCCAGCCAATTGCCCAAAACACCTACTAATACACCAGCGCTGTTATAGGAATAGACCAAACTGTCTAAATCACAAACAAATGTGATCTGAACGTCAGAAACATTAAAACCTACTGTAACACTATCAATAATGCCCCCTGTTAATGTGGCATCTGTATATCCGTTTACATATAACAACTTAACATAACCTGCGGAGATATTAACAACATTATGCCCTGAAGGATATAAGCCTGTATCAATTGCTCCGCCTGACATGTTTAATACAGCAGAATCATACATTCGGACAGCCTCTACTTCACCGCCATAATAGTCCATGACAGTTGTATCCCATAGAGTAATATTAACCCCATATCCTCCTGTCATCAAAAGGGATTGCGTCCCCTTTAATGTCATATCTGTAAATTCCATTCCTTCTGAGATTGTGTAGGTATAGCCTGCAAAAGCCGATACAGACAAGACCAACAATAACACCATCATCAACTTTTTCATAAACATCCCCAGTCCATAATACAAAAAAAGGCCCCCAGTATCTGAAAGCCCCTTTTTTGAAATAGTTTATTTTTGTTTACGTCGCAGGAATAATCCGCCTGCCCCTAACAACAGCATTGTCGCTGGTTCGGGGATAATAGTAAAAGTAATATCGTCAATAGTCGGAGTATAGTTTGCAACATCAACAAGTTGAATAGCAAATGTTGTATCATTCGCCCAAATGCCCGTAAGCATTTTTGTTACTGTATTGTAATCCCAATCTTTGCAGATTATTTCAATGTATGGATCAACCTGTAAACCTACGAGTTGCGAAGTCTTCAATCGTTGAATGGTTCCTCCGCTTAATACCGCAGTAGCATAAGAACCAATACTAATTTCATAGACCTCTCCGCCAGAAAAATCAAGGTGAGCATAACCACCAACACTTAAGTCACGAATTCCACCACTAGGATATACTGTCTGATCATAAGGAGCTGTCCCCTGAATGACCGCAGAACTCGATCCTAATAAACTTAATGAATCTCCCCCGCCTCCCGTCATCAAAAGGGATTGAGTACCAGTCAGTGTTAATCCGCCAAAATCCATCCCATCCGTAATAGTATAGGTATAACCCGCAAAAGCCGATATCGACATTGCCAATGACATAATCAACACAAACCGTTTCATTGTTAATCCTCCAAACCTAATTTAGTTATCATTAATAAATCCGACATATCAATTAAAACTCCGTCGTCTTAATTGTCATGTCTTCCAATTCTGTAAGGCTTTGTTCCAAAAGGTCTTTGATTTCCTGCCAAGTCTGGGCATCTTCTCCCCCGGCATCAATAAAGACTTCAATATCTTTTAATAGAGATGCAATCTGTTCACGCTCCGCCACAGGGTCAAATTCTTCAACAGAAGATTCTTCTTCTGGGGACTGAGTCGCACTTAACGCAGAGATTGTCCCTGCCGATGATACAGATTTCGTTTCATACAATTCAGAAGACACTTGAGATTCCAAGGAGGCAGATGACATCATCATACTCTGCTGATTTGCAAGCTGCTCCTGATATTCCCGAATATCCGTTCGCCAGCAGGCCACCCACAGCCACGGTGCATCTTCCACCAATACCATCAGGTCGGCAACGTCAATGGAGTAAATACTATCGCCGGCAGTCGATAGATTGTACCGATATGCCGAGGAATACCAGTTTTCGCATCGGTTCGGGTCGATATAATAGGGACTGTTCGGGTCGTTCACTGGATTGTTTGGATCAAGTACCGCCGGATCATTTGGATCGTGAGCCAGCCAATTTTGAGAAAAACCGTTAAACTCATACATATTGACCAGCCCATCAGCATTCCAGTCATACGCATTATATACATCACTGCAATCGGGGTCGATTTCATCGGCTCCCATATCCACATAATTGCCCATCAGACGAGTTTGGCCATCAAGGTCATTCTGGTCTGCACACGATGTTGCCGGGTCGCCTCTGTCAATACACGGCGACGTAGGGAGTAAATGATAAATCACCACATTGGGGTCGCCGTCATAAGCAAACTGCGGATTGCAGCTGATATTTCCGTTACTGTCCGGTGTTGTCTGATTGGGATAATTGGGGTCATAAACACAACTATAGTGGGCCGTGACACTGCCGGTCATTTGGTCTTCGCCGGAAGATAATTTGTTGCCCCATAAGACACAGTTGCGAATATCAACGACGGCATTGGGGTCAACCGCATACACACCATAATTGGCGTTATAAACTATGGTGTTGTTATAAATTGCATAACCTGACCGTGGATAAAACAGGTACAAACCATAAGAAGCAGAATTTTCTGTTCCATTCAAACTAATCTGACTGTTGCGGATAACAGGAATTGAAAGTCTGGCGTAAATACCATGTTGACCATTCTCTGAAACTCGGCAATTTTCAACCGTAAGAGTTTTTGCGTTGTTGCCAAAATGATATATCCCGTCAGCTTCGTTTTTTTGGATGACACACCACTTTATTGTTACATTACTATTTTCTGCACGGATACCATATTTTTGATTGTCTTCAATGGAACAATTAAAAACTGCAAAATCGACGCTCTGTCCGAGAATTCCATATCCCTGATTACTTGCCTCTTTCACAATGAATCCATCAATCAGAGAATTATTACCCATCGTAACAATCGTATCATTTTGTAAAGTGGAATTAATATACCCAGACAGGATTGTCGGATATGCTTCAATATCCCGCTGGTCAATAGAGGTTTCATTGCCAGCAAAACCGCCATAAACAGAAACACCAGCCGGAATGGTAAAGGTATCGGTGGTCGCATTTCCCGGACTATAAATTGCACCGGCTACCCAAATCTGGCCGCCGCCGCATTTATTGATACGGGCTATCGCGTCCTGCAAATCCACATAAGCATTTTCCCAACTTGTTCCTGCATTAGAGCCTGTCGCATTACGATTCACGTAAATAATTCCCCCGTTATCCCAGCAGCAGACATTGGTTCTTTCTATTGCTACGGCCAGATTCCCTTCGCTGTTGCTTAAGACAGCCTTATTACGCAATACTCCTCCCGGTTCGGAAGCCGTATTGACAGAGACTTGAAAACTCACGCTGCCGCTGCTGCCCGGCGAGATATTGCCCAACATCCATGTAATCGTATGGGTCAACGGGTCATAAGAACCTGTTGGAGAGGAAGCAGGATACACCGACGGCTCATTAATTGAATTGGGTTCACTGGGGACATAATTGGGGTCATTCGGATCGGTCTGGCGGATAATAATATTTTCCAGTGTGGCCGGATTCGTAGCGTAATTAATTAAAGTCAATGTTACATATCCCGGCTGTATTGCAGTATAGAGGAAACTTGCCAAATTACCGTCCTGCATCGCATTTCCAAAGCTAACTGCACTGAATTGTATTCCTTCCTGCTGGGTATATCCGGGACCATAATAATCAAATGAAGTATCTCTCGGAGTAGCCATAATTTCAGCAGTTCCCGGATTATTGGGGTCGTATTCCGTATTATCAATCCAGCCCAGGTTAGGATCGGATGAGTTCACTTCCAGACTGAAAGCGTAAATATTTGTGTTTGCAGTTTCTTTTGCTACATACAGCCGGATACTCTGACCGACAGGCAGTGTAATATCATCAAGTCCATTAGCATCCGTAATACTAAGGACGAAATTGGGATCCGCCGGAGGTGCTGCGGGGGGCTGAGAGGCACTTGACCCGGTAAAACCTACAAAATCAACGCCTTTGGGAAGATAATCAATTAGTGAAACATTAGGAACCGTTTGACTACCGGTATTGTTCCATAAAATCGTATAGGTAAAAGTATCATGCAAATTGACACAGGGTGTCACGTTTGGATCGAGATTATCCGTCTTGGTCAATCTAAGCCCGTATTTGTTCATCCGGGCAACGGTAATAATGTCTTTGCCGCTTTCCCCGCCTAATTCAAATGGCACAAATATTTCATCCTGCAAAGTAAATGTGTCATGGTAAGATGTTCCCCAGTTGCACATGTCATCCGGTATGAGGTTATCATAAACGCCACTGGATAGTCCTTCGTCGGTAAATGTCTTAACTATCTGACTACCACCCGATTGAGGAATTACTCCCCACCCTGTAGGCAAATAAGAAAATGGAGGCGAATCGGTATCCCCCAGTGTAATCAACCCTGTCCCGCCACCATCCAAAACAAATTCAATCGCCTGAATTAAAAAAGTCTCAGCAGCATCCAAATTCGCATTGGTATGATAATCTGCATCGTGACCACTTAAAATAACTCTTCCTGTTATCCCTTCAGCTAAAATATCTCTACTCAGCCCCGATGTATTTCCACCTGCATTCCAGCCAACAATCAGAATATCATGGTTTTGCAGGTCAGCAAGTGTAACATTATTTCCAGAATCAGAATTACGTTCCGTATAAGACCAGCCCCATTTGTCCATTACATTTTTTATATTTGCTTCACTACCACGAGGATTGTAGATTAAAAAATGATATGCATTTGGATCAATATTTGTTGCCGGTAATTGGTTGCTCCCTGCCATTGCAGGAGCCATTAGCGTATTAGGATCAGAATTATTTAGATTGTCATCTTCCCCCCAACAAAGAGATTGGACGGTAAATATGCAAAGAACAATAAATACAAAATAAAATCCGTTTTTCCTCAGTTGCGTCCCTACTGCCGTAGCCATCGCCTTTCTCCTTTCACAATCCAATTTTTCTATCCTATATTTTCCTCTCCCTAACCACCCCGCAAGAACGGCTTGTGTTGTGTTTAAGATTAAGGAGCATCGTTTCCTTGCATCTCCCGTAGGCCCGCTAAAGCCTTTGATGAACGCAATTTCACGATGCCCCAACGTGGGGCACCGACTCTTGTGCGTCGCAGAAAAAAACATAACTGGCGATTATGATAGTGACGCTAAAAGTCCGTGGTCTTTCAAAAATTAATTATAAAAAGATTTCTGAGTTTTTTATCCTTCCATAAAATGATTCATGTTATTCCTTCACATTTTCAAATTATACAACATTTGGACACTTAAAGTCAACTAAAAAGGGGTATCCTTCCCCGGCAATATCCTATAATAACCCGTCTTTTAATATGAAGACTACAACCCTTATCAATTCAGATGATGATTGTTGATACTAATTTTGAGATTTTTATCAGTATTTTCCCGCCACAAAAATAGGCATTTCCCCTTATTTACGGTAGTATAACATTAGAAATTGCCTTCTGTCCAATTGATTTACAGTTTCAGCGGTAGGAGAACTCAATCTCAATATTCCTATGCAATTAAAACATGTGGAATAATCGGATACCCTGTCCCATTATCTGGCCCCTGCAAGCCGAGAGTACTCTACTCTCAAAACCGGTATACTACGCGCAATAACTGCAATGGCGTGCAATCGGGTGCAATAATTGCGAGGATTTTTGGAATCTCCTTGCTTTTTTATGCGAATTATAGCCCCTTATTCCGCAATAGGTTACGGATTGTTGACCCCTTTTTCGAATTGGCAAAACGGAATTGCTCGACACGCTGGAGGCCACAGGTTCAAGTCCTGTACCGCCCATTTTGGCGCAAAAACCTCATTTTCGGCTTCGGAAATGAGGTTTTTCTTTTTTTTGCGAAGGGGGTTGAGTACAATTGGAAAGTGATGACGGCCAAAGCGGACAAAACCCTTCAATTTTGGGAGGCAAGCAATGCTCGGACGCAAAATTTTGGCGGCGGCAGCGGTTCTGGTTTTCTTTTCTTTTTTTCACACCCTTTGGGCACAGCCGGATAAGCCAATGAATGAGGAAAAAACCCTTCCCAAAATAAAAGCCCTTCTTTTGGACGGCCAAATGGTCTATGAGGGCCACAAATGGCAGGAAACGACCCCTGTTCTGAAGGCCATCCTCGAATCCAGCGGGCGATTTGCCGTCGATGTGTTTACCTTCCCGCCGAAAGGGCAACCCAATGAGGATGTTTGTCCGCCGTTTTCGGATTATGAAGTCGTGGTGATGAATTATGAAGGCGACGCCTGGGCGGAGAAAACCAGACAGGCATTTGTCAGCTATATGCGGCAGGGCGGCGGGCTGGTTGTGGTGCATGCGGCGGACAATGCCTTTCCGGACTGGCCCGAGTGGAACGAAATGATCGGGCTGGGCGGCTGGGGCGGACGCAATGAAACAGCAGGCCCGATGGTTTGGTGGGAGGACGGCAAACTCGTTTATGATACTTCCCCCGGTCCGGCGGGCTATCACGGTCAGAAGGCCGACTGGGTTGTGACAATCCGAGACCCGAATCATCCGATTACGGTCGGTTTGCCGACGCGTTGGCTTCACTGCTGTGATGAGCTGTACAGCAAGCTGCGCGGCCCGGCGGTGAATCTGCATGTTCTGGCGACCGGCCGACAGGACCCCGCTCAGCGCGGCACCGGACGCGATGAATTATGTCTGTTTACCATTTCCTACGGAAAAGGGCGCATCTTTCATACCACACTCGGCCACGATGCGGCCTCGATGCAGTGCGTCGGGTTTATTGTCACGCTGCAGCGCGGGGCCGAATGGGCGGCCGCCGGAACGGTTACACTCAAAGAGGTGCCGGAGGATTTCCTCACCGAAACACAGACGCGCAGCCGTATGCTCATGCCCGCCAAATAATCTGCCATTATGCCGGGCGGCATTCTTATCGGACGAATCTTCAGCAGTTATCGGACACAGCAAAAAAACTGCCCGCAGAATTAATGTTTTCGCACACCAAACGGCGAAGATAACAAGGTGGCCGTATTGCAGGCACAATCCCGCCGGACGAGTTATCGGACGAGCGGCAAAACGGATTTTGTGTGAGGGCGTTCGGATGGATACGAAAGAAATACTGAACCGAAAAAGCCGAGTCCGCCAGGCGATGGAATGGATGAGCGAGCCGACCCTGTCTGCACCGGAAGATTCCGGCGGTGCCTCCACTCAAACGGCGGTGCTGGAAGAGCAGCTTCATCAGGTCCGTCAGAGACTGGCTCGGCTGGAACAGCAGAAAGAGAACCTCTCCCAGACGTGTGCTTCTCAGGACGCCTATATTGCGCAGCTGGCCCGTGAGTTCGCTGCGCTTCAGGCGGACAAGGCCCGTCAGGAAGAGGAATTGGAGCAGCTGCGTATCCATCAGACCGAATCGGCTCAGGCCCGTCAAACGGTTGAATCGCTCCAGCGGAAGCTGGAGGAGGCACAGGCCCGCATCTTTCATCTGGAGGAGGCGGCCCGGATACATCAATTGGAGGCCGGCCGCAGTCAGGATGCACTCGGAGAGGCGCTGAAGGAAAAACAGGCAGCCCTCGAAGAAAAGCAGGCGGCCCTGGCGGCTTTGGAAATGCGGGTGAATGAGCTGCTCGGCCGCCATCAGGAGCAGACCGGTCAATTGGAACAGATGCAGCAGACCTGCCGGCAGCTCGAAGAGGAAAATCATGCTCTTCGGACCCGCGTGGCTGAACTGACCGGTCAGATGGATGTGGTTCGTCTGCAGGAGGAAGCGGCCCGACAGCAGGCGGAACAGATGCGGGCTCTGCGGAACCAGACGGTACAGCAGCAGGAGCGGATTAGTCTGCTCGAGCAGGAATTGGCTCGGTCCCGACAGGCGGCTTGCCGGCTGGAGGAAGCCCTTCGGAATCATTATCAGAATACCGATGAACAGACCGCACGGCTTCAGCAGAAGATTGCTGAACAGGAGCGGCTCTTCCAGAAGGTGGCTGAGCAACGGGACCAGCTGTCGCTGGAACTGGATGACCTGCAGGAAACCCACAGCCGAATGAGAAATGAATATGCCTCGATGCAGGCCCGGCTGGCGGAGGCAAACCGGCAGCTGGAGGAACTGGCGGCCCGAAGCGGCCGAAGCGAGCAGGAACTCGAAGAGCTCCGGGCTCGGCAGCAGGAGGCGGCCGGTCTTCAGCAGCGTCTGGAGGCGGTGCAGGAGGAACTTCAGCAGGCCCGTCGGACAATTCAGCAGCAGCAGGAGCTGCTCACGAGCAGTCAGCACAAACAAGCGGCAGAACTGGCTGCCGCCCGCGAGGAACTGCTCCAGGCCCAGAAGACCATTGCTTCGCTGCAAAGCCAGCAGGTGCTTGCTGAGGAGCGCGGCCAGGCGGCTGAGCGGCTGAGCCGGGAACTCGACCAAGCCCGTCAGCGGATTCGTCAGCTGGAGGAGATGCTTCACAGCGGGCAAGAGCAGTCGGCTCTGCAGAAGGCGGCTCTCGAAACCGACCTGCACGAGCAGCGGACGATTTGCAATACGCTGACGGCCCGGCTGCGCGAGGCCGAACAGGCCCGCCAGCTGCTCGAACAGGAAAAGCAGATGCTTCAGGAGAAGCTGCGTCAGCAGGCCGACTCGTCGCAGGATGCGGCTCGTCAGCTCGAAGAAAGCCGTGCCTATCTGGCCTCCCTGCGGGAGGAATCGCAGCGGCGCCGGCAGGAGGCCGATGACCTTCGAAAGGCCCTTCAGGAAGCTCAGCAGAAACTCCAGCTTCAGGAATCGAGCCGAAGCCGAACGGAAGAGCAGATAGCCCGACTGGAGGCGGAGGCGGCCGATTTGCGAACCTGTCTGCAGCAGGTGCTGGAGGAAAAGGTGGCCCTGCGGAAGCAGCTGACCTCGCTGGAGGAGTTTGAGACGCAGTATCTGGCTGCTGAACAGACGGCCCGGCAGCTCCAGCGCACTCTGGAAGACCTGCAGGTGCGTCTGGAAGAAAAGAATCGTCTGCTCGAACGCAGCGCCGAGACCGAACAGCAGCTGCAGCAGCGGCTGGATGATTTGCAGGCCAAACTGGAGCAGAAAACCCAGCAGACAGCCCAGATGCAGCAGCAGGAGGAACATCTGCTTCGGCAGATTGAGGCCCAGAGCCGCACGATTGAACAGGCCCGCGCGGCTTATGAGCAGCTGGCCGAGGAGATGGAGCTGCGTCAGCAGGAGTTCGAGAAGCAGTGCCGTCAGCGGGATGAACAAATTGAAAAGCTGCAAGGTCAGCTGACGGAAATGACCGGCCGGGCGCAGGAGTTTGAGCGGCTCAGTATCCAGCGGCACGAAGAAAATCATCAGCTCAGGCGGGCTCTGGAGCGCAGTCAGGAGCAGGCGGCAGACCTGCAGGCGCGGCTGAGCCGCTGCGAGGAAGACAATCAGTCTCTTCGTCGGCAGGTCGAGCAGCTGCAGGAAACCGTCGGGGTGCTGGCCGAGACGCAAAGCCAGCTGCAGAAGGCCCGTCGATACATTGAATCGATGGAACAGATGCTGGCCCGCCAGACTGCTGAGCTGGAGGCCACACAGAAGCAGCTCAGCAAGCATGTGGAGTTTGCCCGGCAGCTGCAGATTCTCAGCCGGCAGTCCGAAGGCATCTGGGAACTGCCTTCGATTCGCCCGGCAGAACCGCCCAAGCCCGCGGAACCGGCCCCCAAGCCGTCTGTTCCGCCGACAGAGGGACCGCGCAACCAGCCGCTGACGGATGAGCCGTGTCTGATTACGAACCCGGCGGGCTCTTCGCCGGAATCAGCGGAGGCCCGGATTGCGGCTCTTCGCAATCAGCTGATGGAACAAACGGAGAATCTGCGGCGGGCCCACGAAACGATTCGTCTGCTGCGGGAGCAGAAGCCGGTCAATCCCGCCCCGCAGACGCCCGCGCCCGGACCGATACCTTTATCGCTGAACGACAATGCCTCGGCGGAAGTGTCCTGGATCAGCAAGCCGCCGGCCGAACGGCAGCAGGCCCGCGCGGCAGTCTGGCAATTCCTCGAAGAGCAGGAGCGAAAGGCGGGTCCCAAGCCGGCTCCGATTCATATTCCGGCTGCGGCTCTTTCGCATGCAAAATCAACCCAGAAGCCGCAGGCGGAGTCGGAAGAGCCGCAAACCCCTCCGGCCAAACCGCAGGCCGCCGAACCCGATGAAAAAACCAAATCGTTATTCCGCAAGTTCGGTCTGCTGGGCGGCTGGGGCGCCGGAAAATAGCGGAGATTCCTGTTGTGTTTTTTCTGAGGCGGTCTCCTGACCGCCTTTTTTATTGGTGCGGTTCAATCCGCGGCAGGCAGCGGCGGCCAGAATAACCCCGCAGACCGTCAAGAGCGGCGCAAAGCCGAAGCGGCTGAACAAGGGAATCGTCTGAACAATCGGCATATCGGCGACGAGCAGCCCCGGCCCTTCTTTGTAATGGTCCATTTGGGCGAGTATCCTTCCTTTCGGGTCAATGGCGGCACTGATGCCGCAGGCGGCGCCGCGGATGATTCCGTATCGGCCTTCAATAGCTCGTGCCCGCACCGCCTGCAGATGCGGATAGCGGATGGTCTGCCAATCAGCCGTCGGACAAAGCACAATCGGTGTCTTCCATCGCCCGTAATGCCGCGTCAGACGGGGAAAATTGTCGTCCTGACAAATCAATCCGCCGACGGCAATGTTTTCGATGCAAACGGTTTTGAGTTCGCCGCTTCCGCCCCATCGCGGCTCCATCGGCGTCAAATGGGTTTTGGTGTATTCTTCGACAATTTCCCCTTCGGGCGACATAAAGAACATGCGGTTTTTGTGTTCGGAGATATTCAGGTATCCGACGGCCAGCCAGAGGCGGCATTCCCGGGCGATTCGTCCGAACCGCTCCATCCATTCCTGCCGGTTGTGGTCTGCAATACAAAAGCCCAGCTCGCCGGTGGTAAAAAGCACGGCGCCTTGACGGGCAGCCTGCCGTGCCGGTTCGGCAAACAGTTTTTCAAATCCTTCAGTGCTGTGCGGGTCAATTTCGGAAGAGCTGTCATCAAACACCCAGCCCGCCGCAGCCGCGCGAAGGTGCCCGCTCGGTTTCTGCAGAAAAAGTCCGGTGTTCAGGATGCCCAGGCCGAGCAGAATAGCAGCCAGGGCCGAAGCCGCCCGTTTACGGCAGGCGGGGCGGGCCAGAAGACAGCTTGCCAGTCCCTGCAGAGCGCCCAGCATCAGCGGAACGCCGCAGATGCCGGTTAACGAAATAAACTGGATTAGAATCGGATAGGCCGTCCAGCTCCGCGCAAAGGATTGGGCCAGTCCCCAGATGGGAACGGCTGTGCAGGATGCCCAGTCCAACAGGGCCCAGAAGGCCCCGACAGCCAGCGAACCGAGAAGAACGCCTTGTCGAACAAGGAACGCACAGCCCAGACAAAGCAGGGTCAGAATCCCGGTGAACCAAATCAGCAGACCGACGGTAACAAGCAAAGGCATTCGCAGGGCGAACATCTGCGGAATCGAAAAGGACAGACCCATATAGAACCCGCACAGCGCGGCGCCTTTGGGGTTGAACGTTCGCAGACTCAAGAACAGCAGAACCGGCAGAGCCGATAATTGCAAAAGACACAGAGGCCCGTACAGATTGCCCGCCATCAGCAGCAGCCCGCCCGCAATTCCCGCTCCTCTATAAGCCCATTCTCCCCTGTCCATAGCTAGTTCCAAGATGCCAAGGAGGACTCTCTTCCGCAAGAGAAATCTGTCTTGGATTTTTCAAGTAAATAGTTGTTTTTTTCTTTCTTTGGATATGATTTAATACGCAAACGGTGGAAGCAATTCGAAACCGTTTTTTTACAGGAAAGGAGTGCCGTATGAGTCTGTGGAAGGAATTCAAGGCGTTTGCGATGCGGGGCAATGTGATTGACATGGCCGTCGGCATCATCATCGGGGCCGCCTTCGGCAAGATTGTCAACTCGCTGGTCAATGATGTTCTGATGCCGCCGCTGGGAATGCTGCTGGGCCAGATGGATTTCTCGGAGTTTTCGATTACGCTGCGGGATGCCGTAGTTTCCGAGACCGGGCAGGTGGTTTCGCAGGCCGTCAAAATCAACTACGGGATGTTCATCAACACGGTGATTAATTTCATCATTGTAGCCGCTGCAATCTTTGCCTTGATTAAAATTATCAATCTGGCCAAAAAGAAAGAAGAGGCGGCTGCACCGACTCCGGCTGCGAGCAGGCAGGAGCTTCTGCTTGAAGAAATCCGCGACATTCTGAAATCCAAGTAGCGGCGTTCCCCGTCGGGGACTGGGCTTCAGGGCAGCCGGCGAATTCGGACCTCGATGTCCTTGTCCTCGGCCAGCAGCCGGACCAGCTCATTCGGGTCGGTCTGCCCGTAGTGATAGGGATAAAGCACTTTGGGGCGGAACATCCGGGCCGCATCCGCGGTCATCTGGGGCGTCATCGTAAAGGGCAGATTCATCGGCAGGAAGGCGACGGCAATATCTTTGAGGTTTTGCATTTCCGGGATGTTTTCCGTATCGCCGGCGATATAGACCCGTGTCTTGCCGAACGTGATGACATAGCCGCTGCCCTGTCCTTTCGGATGGAAGGGCTGACCGTCCGGCCGTTTATGAATCAGGTTGTAGGCGGGTACGGCTTCGATGTCCATGTCCAGCAGTTTTTTCCTGTCCCCGTTTTTCATCACCAAACCGTTCGGGACGGCCTCCCTGCATTTTTCGGGAATGACCACGATGGTGCCGTCTTTTCGAAGCAGCTCGACCGCCTTAGGGTCCAGATGGTCTCGGTGTTCGTGCGTAATCAGAATCAGGTCCGCCTTGGGCAGTTTTGTGTAGTCGGCCAGCTGCGTCCAGGGGTCGATGTGAATGACCTTGCCGCCGCAGGTCATCATCAGCGTGCCGTGCCCGATAAAGGTAATGACCAAATCCCCCAAATCAGTCTGAAAGACATCGGTTTCGAATGCCTTTTCCTGCTTTTGTGAGTCTTTCGGCTCATCCGCCGCCCGGACGAAAGCGAAAAAGAACATTAGCAAGCAGGAGACAAGAAGAAAGATGATTTCCCTTTTCATTGTTATTCCCTCCTGAACAGAAAAATGGATTGTCTTTTCAGGAAAACAGGATGGTAAGTCATTTTTGGCTCGGAAATCAAGTTATTTCTGTCAGCGTTCTGCCAAATTGACATAAGATGACGATTGCAGGGTGACCATAAAATATTATCACTAAAGCAGATATGATTTCTTGCGGGGCCTGGCACAACCTTTGCACATCCCGAGTTCAAGCGATTTTGACAACAAAAAAGAGGAGATCGAAATATGGCAAAAATTATCGGCATCGATTTGGGGACAACCAACTCTGTGGTGGCGGTAATGGAAGGAAGCACACCGAAGGTGCTGATTAATGCAAACGGCAGCCGACTGACCCCTTCGGTGGTTGGTTTCACCGAAAAAGGAGAACGTCTGGTCGGCCAGGCGGCCCGCCATCAGCAGGTTACGAACCCGAAAAACACCATTTACTCTATTAAGCGGTTCATGGGCCGACGGCACCGTGAGGTCAGCGAGGAAGAAAAAATGGTGCCTTATACTATCGTCGGCGGTCCGGATGAACTGGTGAAAGTCAGGGTTCGAGATAAAGAATATACCCCACCGGAAATCTCCGCAATGATTCTTCAGGACCTCAAGAAAACGGCGGAAGATTATCTGGGCGAAAAGGTTACCCAGGCCGTCATTACTGTGCCTGCCTATTTTAACGATTCCCAGCGGCAGGCCACAAAAGATGCCGGCACCATTGCCGGTCTGAAGGTCGAGCGCATTATCAATGAGCCGACTGCGGCGGCTTTGGCCTACGGGTTGGAAAAGAAGAAAAATGAAAAAGTAGCCGTTTTTGACTTCGGCGGCGGGACGTTTGATATCTCGATTCTCGACATCGGAGATAATGTTTTCGAAGTTCTCAGCACCAACGGCGATACGCATCTGGGAGGCGATGACCTCGATGAAGTTCTGATTAATTATCTGGCCGAAGAGTTCCGCAGGACGGAAGGGATCGACCTGCGTCAGGACCCGATGGCTCATCAGCGGCTCAAAGAGGCCGCCGAAAAGGCCAAGTGCGAGCTGAGCACGCAGGTGGAGACTACGGTCAATCTGCCGTTTATTACGGCCGACCAGAACGGGCCGAAGCACCTAAATATTACAATTACACGGAGCAAGTTTGAGGCCCTTTGCGACCATGTGTTTGAGCGGCTCAAAGCCCCGTGCTATCGGGCGCTGGAGGATGCCAAGCTGCGTCCGGAGGATATTCAGGAGGTTCTGCTGGTTGGCGGTTCGACTCGAATTCCGAAAGTCCAGCAGATTGCCCGGGAAATCTTCAAAAAAGAACCCAACAAGAGTCTCAATCCCGACGAGGTTGTGGCGATTGGAGCGGCGATTCAGGGGGCTATCCTGGCTGGCGATGCAGGCGTGAAGGATATTCTGCTGCTGGATGTGACGCCGCTGTCGCTGGGTGTGGAGACGCTCGGCGGAATAATGACCAAGCTTATTGAGCGGAACACGACAATTCCTACAACCAAAAAGGAGATTTTCTCCACGGCGGCGGACAACCAGACCAGCGTCGAAATCCATGTCCTGCAGGGGGAGCGTGAATTCGCCAGGGACAACCGCACACTCGGCCGCTTCCAGCTGACGGGGATTCCGCCGGCGCCTCGCGGAGTGCCTCAGATTGAGGTGACGTTCGATATTGATGCCAACGGGATTCTGAATGTCTCGGCCAAAGACCTCGGGACCGGCAAGGAGCAGTCGATTGTCATTCAGTCCAGTTCCGGCCTGAGCAAGGAAGAGGTCGAGCGGATGGCCAAAGAAGCGGAAGCCCATGCGGCGGAGGATAAGAAACGCCGTCAGGTGGTTGAGATGAAAAATCAGGCCGACCAGATGATTTACCAGACGGAAAAGCAGCTTAAGGAATTCGGCGATAAAGTGCCGGCGGATGTCCGAAGCCGGATTGAGTCGGCTATGAATAACCTCAAAGAGGCCGTTAAAGGCGATGACGGTGAGGCGATTCGACGGGCGCTGGACAACTTCAACAGTGAGGTGCAGCTGCTGGGCAAGACGCTGTATGAGGAAGCGGCCAAACGGCAGGCCGCATCCGGCTCGGCCAAAACCTCCGGAACCCATACGCCGCCTCCGGAAGGGGAGGTTCGCCGAAAAGGCCCCAATGATGTGATCGATGCCGAGTTTGAGGCCAAATAGTCCACTCTGCCGTCAAGTTCCTGTCTGAATGAAAAGCCGCTTTTTCAGTATTGAAAAGGCGGCTTTTTTATTGAATGCTCCTCGAAAGCTGCGAGCATTTCCGCTCGACCTCCGAAACTTTCACAAAGGAGAAAGGTGGAATCCAGATTTCCGGCACATATTTCTTGAATGCTTTTTAAGAGTCTCAACGGATTCGTATGGAATCCGAACTTACTGTTCTGATGTGCAGAAATGTGAAGTTTTTGTCCTATAAAATCTTTTTTTTCTTGACCTTTTGGGGTTTTGTTCGTATAAAGAGAAACGTTTGCGAGGGTGATGCCGTGCTGTTCAGAGAAGGGAGTCGATTATGGTAATACCCAGACCACGGCTCAGCGAATTAAAAGCCCAACCCCCTTTGCTTATCATTTTTTCTCCCACGCCGGATCATCGCTGTTATCAAATGCAGGTCGAACAGCTGGAAAGCATTCGGCTGGCAATGCAGGATTGTCGTCTGACGGTGGCGGAGATTTTTGAACAGGGGCAGGGACGGATTGGCCAGACGGAGCTTCCTGCTGACGGATGTGCTCGGTTTCGCGAAAAGTTTCATATTTGTCCGGGCCAGTTTAAGGTTTTTTTGGTCGGCAGCGATTCAGAAGTGCATCTGGTTTCTGAAGACTGCATCTCCTGGCAGGAACTGCTGATGCGGGTGGACAACGCGGCCAAAACCTTTACACCGAGCCTCTGAGGGTATTGTCAGGGAGGCCGGAAACGAGATGGCCGCGGGAAAGAAGGGGGTCTTTTAAAAACCGGTTTTCTGTAAACCGGTTTCTTTTTTTTTCAGTAGAATCGAAGAGATTGTAAAAAGGAAAGTTAGTGTTTTTGGAAAACAGTTGTACCTTTTGTTATGTTTCGGTACAATATTGGGAAAAGAAACAAGATATACTTTGGAGATTATACACATGTGCGATACATGCGGCTGCGGGCAAAAGAGTTTTGAAACGAAAGTATCGGAGGTGATTGATTCCATCCGCCCGATGCTCCAGAATGACGGGGGCGATATTGAGTTAGTCGGTGTTGATGCGGATCATAAGGTTCGTGTGCGGCTTCAAGGGGCTTGCCGAGGATGTCCCGGGGCCAGAATGACCCTGAAAATGGGGGTGGAGCGGCTTCTGAAACAGCGGGTGCCGGAAGTCAAGGAAGTCGTGGCTGTTGATTAGGTGAGTTTAGTTTGAATCAGGATTCAGACGGTAGATTAAGATAAATCGTTTTGGATAAGATGGATTACGAATGGTCCCGACCAAATGGAAGGGACCATTTTTTTCGGGGGGCATGATTATTTTCCCATCCCGAATATGGGCACCCAAGTGGTCAATGCGGTCTAAACGATATTTTTTGTAATAACTGTTCGAATAGGCAAATCCCAAACGGGAATCCCAGGCAAGATAGGCAATATTTTTCTTCAGACAGTCCTCAAGGAACTTTTCGGGGGTGTCCCCATCTATATTTTGGGTATGGACAAAATTTGTATTCATGCCCTCCAAAAATTGTATAAGGAGATGAGGCATAGTCGTGACCATTTTTTGGTCAGGCGATGCATTCTGTTGATACCAGACCGCTAAATCCTTGAACTCCCGGTCGAAATCGCCGTTTCCGAGTTTTCGGATGATTTCACTCTGGTTGGCAAAGAGTGCCCATGATGTGATTCCCAGAACAGCTGCGGTCCATCCAGCTAATCGGGCTTTGGTTGAGGCAATTCCTATTGTCCCAAAAAGAACCGAAAAAAGGAGGGCAACCCATGGTACAGAAGCAGAACGAGGGCTGAACTTTTGGATTTGTGCAAGCGGTTCGACTAATGCAAGAGCGGCGATAATCCCTATGAGAAAAAGAAGCGACTGGGAGATGATTACGGCTGGTTTGGGAATAGGAATGTTTTCTTTGAAAAGAAGCCAAAGACGGCGAAAGCCGAACAGCCAAAGCAGAAGGACCAGCCAGGCGATAGGAGCGGCGTAGCGCGGGCGGGTGCCGGTGCGGGCCGAATGCAGAAGAAAGTAAACGGCCGTGAAAACAAGGATGGGCACCAGCTCGGTGTGTTTTTTCCAGAGAATAAAGAGGACGGCGGTTACCAGACCTGCCCAGAAAAGCACTGTACAAAGAATGACTACGGACCGGAGAGGAGGATACGGGGTCTGGAAAAACGGCTGGATGGTGATTTGCCGGAGGATTTGAGCGAAGCGTCCAAAGACCATTGAACCGCTTTCGGCGGCTTCCGTGTAGCTGGACAGGTAGTCTCCGGAGCCGGAATGGCGGGTGAGGAATTGTCCGAGCACCCAAAGGGCGGTCGGCAGAGCGGCCGAAAAGGCCATGGCTGTTGAGAGAAGCTGCTGACGGAGGGAGGATTGCCGGAGGATATCCGAGAGCAAAACGAGGAGGATGAGGACGGCTCCTTCATAGCGGATGAAGGCAGCGCCGAAGGCAGCGGCATAAGCCCAGCGGCTGGGGAGCAAAAGCAGCCAGAAGGTCAGCAGAAAAAAGAACAGCAGAGGAATTTCGGCGATGGGATGCACCAGCCATAGAAGTACCTCAGGATTGACCAGAGCCAGGAGTGCGGCCCAGAAAGCCATGCGTCCGAGGAAGCGGCGGGCGATGAGATAAAAGAGCCAGCCGCACAAGGGATAGAGCAGAGCATTGAGCAGCAGGCCTGCAGTCAGGACCGGATGGGGACCTTTGAGAAAGATACTCAGAGCGATTTGCAGGATGCCCAGGCCGGGGAGGCGTTTGAAAGAAGCCGGCAGACGAAAATTCAGGATGTCGCGGGCGGTTTGGACGAAGGCGGGAAAGTCCGAGTTGGGGACGGCCTGATGGCCGAAATAGAGAACGGAAAGGTAAGTGCCGAACAGCAGGACAAGCAGCGGAGCGGCTGCTTCGGGACTAAGCAGACGGCGGAAAAAGGCGGCAGAGGCCGACCCCGGTACAGAGGGTGCAGTTGATGAGGATGGTGACGCCGAAACCGCCGGCTCTATATGCTGTCTGTGTTTTCTGTGTCGGGAAGTCATTTGTTTGCGAGCACAACACCCAAAGACCATTTTGTTAACTTTATTTTTAGGGAACGGTTTTGTCCAGGAAAAAGCAACCGCAGATTTTCACAACAGATTTCGCGGATTATACGGATTGGGAAAAGGAAGAATGAGGAAAAAGCGGCCGGCGACCAGAGGTCGAGCTCGGGGGGAGGACAACGAAAACCAAATAGAAAAAAGGCAAAATGAAAAGAAGGATGGCTTTTTGTTTTCCCTTTGCTGAAGCTTCACAAGATAAAGTGCGGGCCTTTTTCTTTTCTTTATCTGATCTGTGTCATCCGCCCGCCGTGCTGCGATTGTCGCGGCAGGTGAAATCTGTAATTAAAAACTCGTTTACATCCGCGGAAATCTTTGCAGGACGGGTTGCGAGACTGTGGGAAGAAATGGCTGGATTCCCGCCTGCGCGGGAATGACGGGGGCTGCGCGGGAATGACGGGGGCTGCGCGGGAATGACGGGGGCTGCGCAGGAATGATAGGGGGCTGCGCGGGAATGATAGGGGGCAGCGGATGGAAGGGCAGAAGAAGAAGATTGAAAAGGCCGACGGCAGTCAGTACAATCCAAACCCGTACGCTCGGGAATCGGAGGGGCCGAGGTGTCCGTCGATATGCGCCGGCGGCAAGCTCGATTGACAAGAGTTTCCAAACAGAATAAAAACCGCCGCAGTCTTGTGAGCGGGCGAATTTCTTTGAAACGGGAGAGTTATGCATTTGGCGAAACATCCGGAACGGATTTACGGAGGCGACCCCTGGACCATCACAGAGGAAGGATTTCATCCGGAAAAACAGCGGCTCAGTGAATCGATTTTTTCGCTGGGCAATGAATATATGGGGGTGCGGGGCTATTTCGAGGAGGGCTACAGCGGCGACCATCTGCTGGGCAGTTATTTCAATCATCTCTACGACTACCTGCCGATTCAGCATGACCAGTTTTTCAAGGGGATGATTACCCGCGGCGGTGCGATGATTACGGCGGTGGACTGGCTGTACACCCGCATCCGGATTGACGGAGAACCGCTGGACCTTGCCGTATCGCGAATCAGCGGATTCCGGCGGGTTCTGGATATGAAGACGCTGGTTTATACGCGGGAGTTTGTCTGGCATCTTTCGTCCGGCCGACAGGTTCACGTGGCATTTACGCGTTTTCTGAATATGGACATGACGAAAATGGGCTGCCAGCGGATTGTGTTCAAGCCGCTGAATTTTTCGGGGCAGGCCGAGATTATGCTCGGACTTGATTTTAATCCCCGCTATGAAATTGCCTCCGGCTGGACGCAGACCCAGACAACCGGGTCGGCGGATTCAGCGAAAGGAGAGAATTTCTGGCGGGAGGTTCGGAAAGATTCAGACGAGGCTGGATGCCGCATTCTGGCCCGGACAAAGGGGACGGGTTTTCCGCTGTTTTCAAGCTTTTGGATGCGGACGGGACGTCCGGTTTGTCCGCGGGTCGAGAGTCGGGAGAAGTTCATCGGCCTTCAATTTTCCCTGCCGCTGGAAGAAAACCAGCCGGCCTGGATAGAGAAAATCGTTGTCAATCACTGGGAAAAGAACAGTGATACAGAGGCGGTCTGGGAGCAGGGGTGTGCCCTGGCTGATAAATATGCAGGCGTGAGCTTTGAGGAAGCTCGCCGGCGGCATACAGCGTTTATGGAGCGTGTCTGGGAGCGTTTCGGGATTGATATTGAAGGGGATGACGAGACGCTGCAGGGGGTGCGGTTTTCCATTCTGTCGTGCTATCAGACCTATCACGGAGAGAATCCGCGGCTGAATCCGCTGTGCAAGGGGATGACGGGGGAGGTGTATTTCGGCTGGGCGTTCTGGGATACGGAAATCTACTGCCATCGGTTTCATTTGTTTGCCAATCCGGAAGCGGCAAAGAATCTCCTGATGTACCGCTATCATACGCTGCCGGAGGCGCTTCGGCGGGCAAGGGAGCTGGATTGCCGAGGGGCACGCTATCCGTTTGCCACAGTTTCGGGGTATGAAGACTCGGGCACCTGGCAGCATGTGGACCTGGAGCATCATATCAGCGGGGCGGTCGGGTATGCGATTTGGCAGTATGTCCATGTGACCGGCGACAAGGAGTTTCTGTATCGGGAAGGCATCGAGATGCTGCTTCAGATATCCCGATTTTTCGCCAGTGCGGGGGACTGGAGTCCTTTGAACGGGGATTTCGGTCTGTACGGTGTGATGGGGCCGGATGAGTTTCATATGATGGTCAATCACAACTTTTACACCAATTACCTGGCCAAGAAGATTTTCCTCTATACGCTGGAGGTGCTGGAGGAGATGAAGCGGGAGGCGCCGGATAAGTATCAGACCGTCGTTCAGAAGGTCGGGCTGGAGGCGGGCGAACCGGAGGACTGGAGACGGATGGCTGAAAAGATGCGGATTCATCAGGACCCCAGGACAGGCGTTTTTGAGCAGCACGCCGGCTATTTTGACCTGCCGCATGTGGAAGTGGATAAGATTCCGATGAGCGAGATTCCCATTTACAAGAACTGGGCCTACATTCGCATCTTTCGGAAGAATATGATCAAGCAGCCGGATGTGCTGAATCATATGTTTTTCTTCAGTGAAGATTTTACTCTCAAGGAAAAACGGGCGAATTATGAGTTTTATGAGGCCCGGACGATTCACGAGTCGTCTTTATCGCCGTCGCTGCACTCGATTTTGGCGCTGGAATTGGGAAAGGCCGAGGAGGGCTATGCGTTTTTTACCTATGCGGCCCGGCTGGACCTGGACAACTACAACCGCAACACGGAGCAGGGGCTTCATGCGACGTCGGCGGCGGGGGTGTGGGCGAACCTGGTCTGCGGGTACGGCGGGATGCGCAGCGACGGTGCGGTGCTGTCGTTTCGACCGCAGATTGCCTCGGCCTGGAAGCGGTACCGGTTCCAGGTGCATTATCGGGGGCGTCTGATTGAAGCGGAAGTGGACAGAACACAGGCGCGGTTTCGGCTGAAGGAAGGCGCCCCTGTGGACATAAAGATTTATGACCGGGTGTATCGGATTGATTCGGCCGGCGTGCAGGTGCCTTTGGAACTTGAGCCGGCGGAAGAAAGGAGATGAGCGATGAGACATTTCAGGTGGATTGTGCCGACGGCAATAGCGGTGCTCGGCTTTGCGGATGCGTTTGCGTTTTCTCCGTATGAGAACTACCTGCTGTCGGGCAAACCTACGTATGCGGGGCTGCTGGCCCGTGCCAAGGCGGGGCGGGAGGTCCAGCTGGCCGAGGAGCTTTTGAAGGTCTGCACGGACAAGGAGAATGTGCGGATGCTGCGGGCGGGGATTTCGAATCCGGCGGCGTTTCGGCGGCAGATTCAGGGGGAAACCTGGTTTCTGGTTGTGTTTCAGTATGCAGGCGGAAAACCCTATCTGACGGCGGCGGAGGCCTTTGAGAGCATCACGCCGGAGCTGAAGGAGCTGATTGAGCCCCATCCGCGGGCGGTGCGGTATGGGCGGTGCTGGCTGCAGGCGGAATGGATTAATTATATCCGGGGCCTGAATGTGGAGGGGGCTCCGTCGCAGGTTCTGTCGATGGTGACGACGATTCGGCCGGAAAAGGAAAGTGAATACCGCAGTCTGCACCAGACCGTCTGGCCGGGCGTGGTGGACCAGATGATTCGCGGGAACAACCGAAACTTCTGCATCTTTCTGGCGGAAATCGGGGATACGCTGTATGAGTTTTTCTATCTGGAGTATATGGGGAGCGATTTTGAGAAAGATGACCGGATGAACCAGCAGGATCCGGTCAATCAGCGGTGGTGGGCTCAGACGGGTCCCTGTCAGAAACCGCTGCCGGGGGAAAAGGAGATTTGGTCGCCGATGTTTCCCGTAGCAGAGTCAGCGGCCCAAAAGGAGTCCAAGAATGGGTAATCCGGCGTGGATTTTGGCGGCCGGAGTTGTGATGCATCCGCTGGATATGTGGGTTTTCGGGGGGTATTTGGCGGCGCTGCTGGCTATCGGCGGTTTTGTGAGTTATCGGCGCCGCCGGAGCGAGGATTTGTTTCTGGGGGACCGCTCGATGGGGTGGGGGAATGTGGGTTTGAGCATTTTCGGCACGAACATCGGCCCGACATTTTTAATCGCCTCGTGCGGGGCCGGCTATACGACCGGGATGGTCACGGCCAATTATGAATGGATGGCGTGGGTCTTTCTGTTTCTGCTGGGCATGGTTTTTCTGCCGTTTTACCTGCATACGAAAATCTCCACGATGCCGGAGTTTCTCAAGAAGCGTTTCGGGCCGGGCTGCTATACGTTTATGACGTTTTATTCTCTGCTGGGGATTGCGGTTTTGTGGATTGGGGGGACGCTGTTTGCCGGCGGGGCGCTTCTGTCGCAGTTTCTGGGGTGGGACCTGATGCCCTGTGTGTGGCTGCTGGCGGCCGTATCGGCCAGTTTTACGATTGCCGGAGGGCTGGCGGCGGTGATGGTGACGGATTCGTTTCAGTCTGTTTTGATGATTGTGGGGGCTGCACTTTTAACCGTGATTGCGGCGGGGCGGCTGGAGCCGTTTTCGGCACTGGCTCAGATTCGATGCGTTTCCGTGCCTGCGGAGCTGACTTGGAAACTGCTGCATCCGGCCGGTTCCGACAATCCCTGGTATGCATTTGTGCTCGGGTATCCGGTTTTGTCGCTGTGGTTCTGGTGTTCGGACCAGACGATTGTCCAGCGGGCTCTGGGGGCGCGGGATTTGAAGCAGGGCCAGGGGGGCACTTTGTTTGCGGCGTTTCTGAAAATCCTTCCGCCGTTTCTTTTTCTGCTGCCGGGGATTCTGGCGGCTCAGCTGCTGCCGGGGATACCGGATGACAAACAGGTATTTCTGAGGATGGTCAGCACCTTTCTGCCCAGCGGTCTGGTTGGATTGATGATTTCGGTTTTGGTGGCCGCCGTGATTTCGACACTGGATTCGGGGCTCAATTCCTTCAGCACGATTTTTACGCTGGACATTTACAAACGCTGGATTGCGCCGACGGCGTCGGAGCATCGGTCAAAGCAGGTCGGGCGCATCACCACGTTTGCGGCGGCGCTGCTGGCGGTTGGGATTGCCTGGTTTCTGAGCCGGGTGGAGGGAACAAATCTGTTTAATCTGTTTCAGGGGATTATCGGGTATATGGCTCCGCCGGTGGCGGCGGTTTTTGTGCTGGGGATTTTCTGGAGGCGCTCGACGGCCAAGGCAGCCCTGCTGACCCTGATTGTCGGCTCGGCGGTTTCCCTGACCATCGGGGTCTGCGATATTACCAATGTTTTTGCGAACGAGAGGGGGGAGGATATTTTCCCGCACTTTCTTCTGCTGTCGTTTTATTTGTTCGTGGGGATTGGACTTTTTATGATATCGGCGTCTTGTGTGACGCGGCACAGTGCTACGGAAACGCCGCTGCCGATGCTGCGTCAGACGTATCGGGAAAATCCGGGGCTTGGGAAGGCCGGCTTTCTCGGATGGGGGATTCTGGCGGCGGTGATGATCGGGTTGTATCTGTTTTTTCAGTTCGGGATGGGGGCCCAATGAAAATGAACCAGCAGGGCAAAAAAGCGGCGATCGGGTGGGTGCAGGCCGGCGCTGCAGGTTTTCTGGCAGTGATTCTGGGGGTCGGCTGTGCCATTCTGCCGTCGTCGGGGTCGATGGAGTTTTATGTTGCGCCGGACGGAGATGACCGAGCGGAAGGGACGGCGGAGCGGCCGTGGCGGACGCTGGAGCAGGCACGCGACCGGATTCGGCGGCTCAACAAGAATATGCAGCAGGATATCGTCGTTTATCTTCGCGGCGGGGTCTATCCGCTGGAGAGGCCCTTCGTGCTGACCCCGGAGGATTCGGGCACGAACGGGCACTGGATTCGCTGCCGGGCGTATCCGGGAGAATAACCGGTCTTAAGCGGGGCGGTGCGGGTGACCGGGTGGCGGCGGCATCAAGGCGATATCTGGAAGGCGCCGCTGGTGCGGGACCGAAAGCTTCGGGCGCTTTATGTCAACGGCAAAAGGGCCGTGATGGCCCGAAAGACCGAGGGGGTTGTCGCCCAGGGCGGGTACGGGACATTCGTCATCACCGGCCGGGAGCCGTGGGCCCGTGCCTCCGGAACGCACCCTGCCGGGATTCGATTTCGGGCGGAGGATGTCGGCGTTTATAAAAATCCTCACAATGTCGAGCTGGTTCAGACGAATGTCTGGAGTGAGCCGATTGTGTGTGTCAACCGGATGTTTTCCGAAGACGGCCATACAGTCGCTGTGCTTCAGCAGCCGTACGCAGCGATTGCGATGAATATGAGCTGGGTGCCGTTTCGGGCCGTCCCACGTCCTGACCGCCCTATCTATGTCCGCAATGCATTTGAACTGCTGGATGAGCCGGGGGAGTTTTACTTCGACCAGCAGGAGCAGATGCTGTACTATTATTCCCGCGGAGAGGATATGACCACGGCGGAGGTGTATGCCCCGGCTGTGGAAGGGCTTGTCAGGATTCAGGGCGAGGGGATATCCCGGCGGGTGCGGAATCTGGAGTTTTACGGGCTGACGTTTGCGTATGATGATTATCTTCTGTCTTCTCTGGGGGACTCCCGCGGGTGGGTGAGTGTGCAGAGCCTGACTCAGTTTACGCGGTATATTCCGGAGGGCAACTGGCATCGCAATCATTACAATGACATTACGATTCCCAAAGGGACTGTCAATGTATGCAATGCGGAGCGGATACGGTTTGAGCGAAACCGATTTGTGCATCTGGGCAGTGCGGCGGCGCTGAGTTTTGAAAATGATGTGGCGGAGGCCGAGGCGGTCGGCAATACGTTTCTCGACCTGATGGGGACTTCGATCAATGTCGGGCATCCTCAGCATTACCGAATCGGGGACGGGGAGCAGTTTCCGCCGGGGGTAGAGGGGGTTTGCAGCAATATCCTGATTGCCAACAACTACATTCGGGATGTGTGTCTGGACTTTCGGCAGGTGGAGGGGATGACCGGCTTTTTTGTCCAGAATGTCAAGATTGTTCATAACGAAATCAGCGATACGCCGTATGGGGGGCTGGCGCTGGGGTGGTGGTGGGGCAATGCCGGGATTCCCCCCTCGACGACAGCCAAAAATAACGGGATTCTGTACAACCGCATCGGCCGCACACATCGGGCATTACGGGACGGGGGGATTCTTTATGTGCTTGGGGAACAGCCGGGGTCGGAAATTGCCTACAATTACTGCTATGACGGCCCCCGGTGCATTTATCCGGATGACGGGTCGGCATACTGGAGGATTTATCAGAATGTGATTCTCAACAGGCCCGGCTTTTCGGATGATCGGGAGGGATTATGGCTGCATATCTGGACGCCGGCCTGCCGGGATATGGAGATCGACCGCAACTATGTGAAGGCGGACCGGTATCGCAGTGAAGGGACGCGGTGTACGATTACGCGAACGGTTGTGGAACCGGATGCGCCGCCGTGGTCGCCGGAGGCCCAGGCGATTGCGGACGCCGCCGGACTGGAAGAGGCCTATCGCGATATTCGACCTTTGTCTGAGACCGATTGACGGAATCGACTTCTATGAAACCGCTTTGGAAGACGAACTGGCCGCAAACCCGTCAGCATTTTCTGGACTGGTGGGCGGGCCGCGGGCTGGTGCTGGGAAGCTGGGGCACGGGGCTTGACGGAGACGGCCCGCCGCACGAGGATGTTCCTCAGCCTGCGGCGGCGGTTGATGCGGAGCAGTACCATACGGACCCGAATCGGGTAGCGGAACGGATTCATTATGAAATGGCGCATAAGGTCTGGCCGGCGGATATGCTGCCGGTGGCCTGGCCGGATATCGGCACGGTGACGCTGGCGTCTTTTCTGGGGGCTGTCCCGAAGTACGAAAAGGAGAACATCTGGTATCATCCGTGCATTGCCGACCCGGAAAACCATCCGCCGCTTCGATACAATCCGGATGCCCCTTACAGCCGGATGCTGAAGGCGGTCCTTCGGGCGACGGCCGCCCGAAGCGGAGGGCATTATTTTGTGGGGATGCCTGCGATCATTTCCAACCTCGATGTGCTGGCGGCGGTGCGCGGGACGGAAGATTTGCTGGTGGATATGCTCGAGCGTCCGGCGTGGGTTCATCAGAAGCTGCAGGAGATTGAAACGGCGTACCGGCAGGTGTTTGACGATTTGTATGAGATTCTCAAAGACGAAGACGGCAGCATGGCCTTCGGCTATTTTATGCTGTGGGGGCCGGGCAAGACAGGCCTGCTTCAGTGCGATACGGCGGTGATGATTTCTCCGAAGATGTTTGACGAGTTTGTCGTGCCGTATCTGAAGCAGTCCGTGGAGTATCTGGATTATTCGATGTTTCATGTGGACGGGCATCAGTGTCTGGCGTGTGTGGATTCTCTGTTGGCGATTGAGGGCTTAAAGGCGATTGAATGGACGCCGGACCCGCAGGTTCCGCCGGGGGGCTCGCCGCACTGGTATGACCTGTACAGGAAAATCCTCCGGGCGGGCAAGGCCGTCTGGGCGGCCAATCTGGATGCGGAAGAGGTGATCCCGCTGCTGGATGCCGTTGGTCCGAAGGGAGTGTATCTGACGGTTACCACGGCCGGCGGAAAGCCCATCACGGCCCGTCAGATGGAAGAACTTGCCGACCAGATAGAACCCTATCGCACCTGAAGGGATGCGTTCACATCCGTCCCGGCGGGATTCCGGCGTCGCGCGGCGGCACTTTTGCATCGGCCGGGATGATGCCGAGAATCAGGAAGCTGCCCGGGCTGCGCGGGTCGAAGGCAATTTCGCCTGCGGGGAATGTGAAGAGATGGATGTTAACCCCCGGCGTTTCTTCAATTTGCAGGGCGTTCTGCAGGGTGCATTCGACGCCGCCGTATTTGGCGGCCTGACTGTCGAGGTCCGGATTGGGCGGTTTTGCCCAGATAGACCGGTCTTCATTGAAATAACCGACAAGAATCTGCACGGGGGTTTGGGTTTTCAGGCGGACGGGACCCAGCTGACCGTTTTTGCCTGCTGTATGGGACAGACGGATGCCGGTGAGGCCTTCGAGCTCCTGCGCCAGCTGGAGGATGCGGTACTCGCGGTCGAGGAAGGGTTTGGCGCCGATACGCACTTCGTAAGTTTGGCAGTCTTTGCTGAGGAGTTCAAAGGGGACGCCCTGAAGCCGGGGGATGTTTTGAACGGTCTGCGGTTTGCCGTCGGACAGTTCGGCCAGGCGTGCCTGAAACTCCTGGAGTTCCTTCTCGTAGAGCGGCAGCATGTGCTCCCAGTGATAGTAGTAGGGGGAATCGCCCTTCATTCCCCGAATGGGGATGCGGCGGTGGCCCGTTTGGAGACTGTTGGCGTAGCGGTAGAATCGGGCGGTCCGTTCCGTGAGAGCCCGGTAGAATTCGAGGCTTTTTTTGAGGTGTTCTTCGGCCTTGCGCATGCGGTCCGGATTGCGGCTGTAATTATAATCCAGCACCAGGATAGCAGCCCGGACCTTCTCGGCATAGAACCGGCTCATCAGGTCGATGCAGGCGATGTCATTTCGAAGCCGTTCGAACTCGTCCCGATTGCGGGTGACGGAGGGAGCCGCTTTTTCAACCGCCTGCACAGCTGCCTCGGAGCGGCGGACGGCTTCTTCAATGACTGTAATCGGGGTTTCGCCTTCGTGGGGTTCGCCGGCCCATTCCTTTCGGGCATACTCCTCCAGCCGTTCGCCGGGCGGGGCAAACCATTCCCACAGGCCGCTGACGGGGTTATAGGGTTTGGGATTGACCAGCTGATCGAGGAACATCCCCAGCGAGAGGGTCTGGCGGTTGCCTTCGGTGATGCCGAAGCGCCGGAGCAGCAGGGGAGCGCAGTATCCGGATTCATTGTAGGCCGTCAGGATGCATTCGGCCGCCTGCGGGGTTCCGTAGCGGTCGGTCAGCCGCCGGAGCCAGTACTGCCGGTCCTGCTGGGGATCCCGGTCCATCCGCCATAAATAACGGGCCCAGGCCTCAAACCAAATCCAGTCCCGCTGAATCTGCTTGAGGTACGGACTGGTTTTGTCGGGGGAATAAGGCCAGTCCCAGTAGGTCAGGGGGTACAGGTGTACACCCTGCGCTCCCAGACGCTCTCGGCAGGCCAGCACGCAGCGGCGGATAAAATCTGTTGCCCCGTAGCGGAAGGGCTCCAGATTGGAAAGCAGATGGATGTTAACCACATGGGCGGACCCGAGACGGCTCATATCCAGATGCACCTGCTGCCAGCGTCCTCGCGGCTCGTAGGTGGTGAGGGATTCGCCGTTGTACTTGGCCATGGTGTAGAGATTGGAGTAGTGTTTGAGAGCAGATTCCATCAGGTGGCGAACGTCTCCGATGGTGTGGGCCCGGATGAGAATCGGGGGTTCTTCCGTTTTGCCGAGGGCGGCCATGGCGTCTTTGACGGCGGGGATAATGGTTTCGTTCAGCCAGGCCTCCTGGTTTTCCTGTCCGCGCAGGGCCTCGCCCAGACAGACCAGCAGTCCCACGTGGGGGTAGGTTTTGATGAACTGGGTGATGGATTTTCGGTTGTAGTCGGCAATCAGCGGGGTGGGGGCGGCATGCTGCGTGGGGATGCTGTGGTGTTCGGCAAAGGGTTTGGAGACGAAGATGTTGTAGAACATCTGGATGACCCAGATGCCGCGTTTGTCCGCCTCCTCTGTCAGGAAACGATACATCTCTGCGTTGCGCTGATAGACTTCCTCCGAGACTTCGAGGGCATACGGGTAGTCCTCGAGTTTGACCAGGGAGGCGAAGGGATGGCCGTTCCACAGGTACAGGGTGTTCATCCGGTTGTCCACGAGGAAGTCGAGGAACTCCAGCCACTGGTCCTTGTCGTAAAAGAAGGGGAAGTAATCCGGCGTGTAGGGATATTCATAGGTTTCCCGGCCCGGCAGGATATAGGTCAGCTGCATTCCGATACAGGGGCCGCGAAGACGGAAGTCGGGTGCATCGGTGATGTCGAGGGTTTGCGGCCATCGACCTGCTTCGTTGACCCGGTCGATGAGCTCGAGGGCACCATAGAGGGCACCGGAATCGCCGAAGCCGCGGATGCAGTAGGTGCCTTTCTCATCCCGGTACAGATGAAAACCCTCGGGGCTTCTGCCGCCTTCGATTTTGTCTAGTCTGCCGCCGGCAAGAAGAATGCGGGCGGGGCCGAATCGGCTCAGACTTTCCTGCAGCCGCTGGGAGGCATACAGGAGCCGGGGGGAGGGCTGTCCCTCAATTTCAATGGACAAGGCGGCAGTCTTTTCCTGACCGGCGGGTGTTTGGGTTTCCGCCGCAAGGACTGCTGCACCGCTCAAGACAAAACCAATCACTGCCGTAAAGAACCATTGTTTCATTGCTGTTTGCCTTTGGATTTGTATTTTTTATTAACTGATGCGGCTGAGGGGGTTCAGGAGCCCTCCGTGAGTTGATGCGCTTCGCGATACTCTCTGGGTGTGCAGTGACAGAGTTCTTTGAAGGAAGTATTAAATCGGCTCAATGAGTTAAAGCCGGATTCGAAAGCGATATCCAGCACTTTTTTGTTGGTTGTGACCAGCAGACGCTGGGCATGCTGGACGCGGTGCTGAATGACAAAGTTGTTAATGGTGATGCCGAAGGTTTTTTTGAAGGCGTAGGCCGCATAGTCCGGATGCAGGTCCACGGCGGCGGCGACATCGGCCAGGTGAATCGGTTCGGTATAGTGCTGGGCGATAAATCGGGCCATCGTTTCAATTTTGCTGAAGTTTTGGGCCCCGACGTGGCGGATGGAGCTTTTGGAGACGGGGGAATCGGGGAGGTTTTTGCTGTTGTCCAGGTTCAAAGCCATACGCAGCAGACGGGCTTTGATTTCCAGCAGGACGATTTCCCGAGTGGATGCGGTGTTCTGATTGATATCCTGAAACCATTGTTCGAACAGATGTTTATCGTTGACCGCAGAGGAGGGCTGGGGCTCCTGTAAAATCCGTCCGTTCAGAATCTGCGAGGCGAATTTCTCGGGCATTCCCCAGCTGAGCATCCAGGGCAGCGGAATTGTAATCACATAGTATGATTTGAGTTTTGAAAAATCGACAATTTGATGGGGGACGGCCGCCCAAAACAGGGCAAGACTTCCGCCTTGGATGGACACGCGTTCTCCCCAAAAAAGATAGGTTAGTGTTCCTTTTTCAAAAAAGTTTATCTCGATTTCGGAGTGTTTGTCGGGACGGCTCATTAACATGGGTTCCCACATTTCACACGTGAACCCATACGGTGTGAACTCTTTTCGATTGGGATTGAAGTGTTTCATGGACCTAAATATACGATAAGTTATTTCTCAAATCAAGGAGGAATATATTGTATTTCAACATTATTATGATAGCGGATAATTGGGAGCAAGCTGTAAACAAGACTTGTAAATACGATGTTTTCGACATAGATACCCTTCCAGAAAGGGAGTTTTGATTTTTGCGCCGGCAAACAGCGGCTTGTTTCGGGAGGCAAAAGAGTCAAAAGGGAAAATGGAGGAATCGGCCTTCGGCCGAAATTTGAGGTTTTCTTTCTTTTTAAAAATAAGTAAGTTCTTTGAAAAGAAAAGCTTACAATAAAGTCGCTGCCTGCTGTCCATTTTTTGTTTTTCGAGCAGGATGAGTTTTTTGTCGGTGCGGCTTGAGATAAAGGAAATCAGCGTTAAGGACACTCTATGAAAATCATGCAAAAGAAAATTACCTTTGGGGTCATCGTAGGGACCCGGAATATTTTTAATGCCCAGCTGGCTGTGGGGCAGCGGAAAAAGGTGCTTTCGGTGCTTCAGGAGCTGGGATACGGAGCCGTAATACCGGATGCGAAGGCGACGAAGGCCGGGGCGATTGAGACGCGGGCGGATGCCAAGATTTGTGCGGAGCTTTTTAAGGCCAGGCGGGATGACATTGACGGAATTCTTGTCATCCTGCCTAATTTCGGGGATGAATTGGGGGTCGCAGAAACCCTGAAGCTTGCGGATTTGAAGGTGCCGGTTCTGGTTCAGGCGTGCAATGATGAAGTTGACAAGGTGGATGTGAAAAGCCGGCGGGATGCCTTCTGCGGCAAGATTTCGGTCTGTAACAATCTGTATCAGTATCAGATTCCCTTTACGGACACCACGGAGCATACGTGCGATATCGACAGTGACATTTTTAAGCAGGATATCCGGTTTTTTGCATCGGTGTGCCGGGTAGTCAAGGGACTCCGGACGCTGCGGGTCGGGGCGTTCGGGACGCGTCCGTGGGTCTTTCAAACGGTTCGATTCAGTGAAAAAATCCTGCAGGCGGCGGGGATTACGGTCGTTCCCGTGGACCTGTCGGAGGTGATAGCGCGGGCCCAGACAATCGATTCGCAGTCTGCGGCGGTCAAAAATAAGCTGGCAGCCATTCGGAAGTATGGGCGGATTCCGGCGGATGTGGAGCCGGAGAGTGTGCTTCGGCAGGCGAAATTGTCGGTGGTGTTTGATGCGCTGATGGAGGAGTATGAACTGGATGCCAGTGCGATTCAGTGCTGGAACTCCATTGAAAATCACTATGGGTGTGCGACGTGTCTGTCAATGTCGATGATGGGGGAGCGGAATCTTCCCAGCGCCTGTGAAACGGATGTGACGGGAGCGGTTTCGATGGCGGCCCTGCTGCTGGCCGGCGGCTCCATTCCGGCCCTGCTGGACTGGAACAACAATTTCGGTCAGGAGCAGGATAAATGCGTCTGCACGCACTGCAGCAATTATCCCAAGTCGTTTATGGGAAATGAGATTGAGATTTCCAAGCTGGATGTGTTGGGAACGGTTCTGGACCGTGAACGATGTTTCGGGGCCGTTAAGGGCAAGGTGGCACCGGGGCCGATGACGTATTTCCGGATTTCCACCGATGATACGAAGGGCCGAATCAAGTCGTACCTGGGAGAAGGGCGGTTTACCGATGATTCGTTCGGGATGGATGGAGGCATTGCGGTCTGTCAGGTGGACAATCTGAGAGCCCTGCTGAGGCATATCTGCCAAAACGGATTTGAGCATCATGTGGCAATGGCGCGGTCTCATTGTGCACAGGTTCTCCAGGAGGCGGTTTGTAAATATCTGGGCTGGGATTTGTATTATCACCGGTAAAGGCGAGCAGGAGAGAAACCATTTTGCGGAAGAACGTGCCAAAGACAATCCGGTATATGACGGCTGTGCTGCTGGTTGGGTTTATGGGAATCAGCGGGTGGGGACAGCCCGTCACCGTGGAGCAGTGGGGCGTCTTTGAGGCATCGTTTGCGGGACCTGCCGATGGGAATCCGTTTGCGGATGTGGAGCTGACGGCGGCCTTTCGGCAGGGGGATAAGACGGTGACGGTTTCGGGCTTTTATGACGGGGACGGGATATACCGCATTCGGTTCAGTCCTCCGGGCGTGGGAGAGTGGACCTATACGACACAGAGCAATCGGCCGCAGCTGACGGGGAAAACCGGCACCGTGAAGGCGGTTGAGCCGGGCAGGGGCAATCATGGGCCGGTTCGGGTTGCCCACACGTTTCATTTTGCCTATGCGGACGGGACTCCGTATCGGCCGGTTGGAACAACCTGTTATGCCTGGATCCATCAGCCGATGGAGCTTCAGGAGCAGACGTTAAAGACGCTGGCGGAATCGCCTTTCAATAAAATCCGCTTCTGCGTGTTCCCCAAATGGTATGCCTACAATCGAAGCGAACCGCTGCTGTATCCGTTTGAGGGCACGCCGCCGTCCCGGTGGGATTTTACGCGGTTCAATCCGGCCTTTTTCCGTCATCTGGAAAAACGGATTCAGCAGCTCGGTGAAATGGGGATTGAGGCGGACCTGATTCTGTTTCATCCGTATGATGAAGGGCATTGGGGATTTGACCGGATGCCGAAGGAGGCGGATGACCGCTACCTTCGATATGTGGTGGCGCGGCTGGCGGCCTTTCGGAATGTGTGGTGGTCGCTGGCCAATGAGTTTGATTTTATGGATGAGAAAACGCCGGAGGATTGGGACCGCTTTTTCCAGATTGTGCAGCGCTGCGATCCGTATGAGCATCTGCGTTCGATTCACAACGGCACGGTTCTTTACAATCATACGAAACCCTGGGTGACGCATGCGAGCATCCAGAACGGCTCGGCGGTGGAGGACTTCGGGCGGGCGGTTCTGTATCGGGATGTCTATGTCAAGCCGATTGTGTTTGATGAAGTGAAATATGAGGGCAATCTGCCGCAGCGGTGGGGGAATCTTTCTGCGGAGGAGATGGTTCTCCGGTTTTGGGAGGGGACGATTGCAGGCACGTATGTCGGACACGGCGAGACCTATCTGGACCCGAAGGATGAGATCTGGTGGGCCAAGGGCGGCGTTCTGCGGGGGCAGAGCCCGCCGCGGATTGCTTTTCTGCGGAAGATTTTGGAAGAAGGGCCGTCGGGAGGGCTGGAGCCGATTGATAAGTGGCAGAATTATCCGTTTGCAGGCAAACGCGGGGAATACTACTTGGGGTATTTCGGCCGACAGTCCCTTTCGGAATGGCCGTTTGAATTATATCGAGCGGGGCTTTCGGAAGGGATGAAGTTTCGGACGGAGGTGATTGATACCTGGACTATGACAATTACGGCCGTGGACGGCGTCTTTGAAGTCAAGAAACGAGACAATTATATGTTTGTGGACAAAGCGGGGCGTACGGTGCCGCTGCCGGGAAGGCCTTATATGGCGGTTCGGATTCGCCGGGTGGAATGATGATGCCTTGTTTCGAGCAGCGAACGGATGAAAAGATGCAAAGGGCGGCTCTGGATTCTCTGCTGCGCAGGAAATCCGTGGAGTACCGCATTCGGCTGCTGAAGTATATCAAGAACGCGCGGGCCGGCCATACGGGCGGCAGTCTTTCGTGCGTGGATATTCTGAATGTTTTGTACAATTGTGTGTTGAACGTTTCTCCGGAAACGGCGGAGGACCCGCGGCGGGACCGCTATATCCAAAGCAAAGGACACTCGGTCGAGGCCCTGTATGCGGTGCTGGCGGACCGGGGGTTTTTCCCGGAATCGGATTTGGAGACCCTCTGTCGGTTTCGTTCGCCGTATGTCGGACATCCGACGCGGAAGATTCGGGGGATTGAACACAATACCGGGGCTCTCGGGCACGGGCTGGCTTTCGGGGCAGGGGCGGCCCTGGCCGGCAAAATGGACGCCCTGGGCTATCGTGTTTTCGTCCTGCTGGGGGACGGGGAGCTGGCCGAAGGGTCGAACTGGGAATCGATGATGACGGCGGCCCATTACGGTCTGGACAATCTGACGGCGATTATGGACCGCAATCAGCTGCAGATTACCGGCCGAACCGAAGAGGTTTGTGCACTGGAAAGTCTTGTGGATAAGTTTGCCGCGTTCGGCTGGTCGGTGCGGGAGGTGGACGGGCATGATGTGACGGCCCTGCGGGAGGTTTTAAGTTCGGTGCCCTTTGAGGTCGGCAGGCCCAGTGCGGTGATTGCCCATACCGTCAAAGGCAAGGGCGTCCGTTTTATGGAAAACGACGCCAAATGGCACCACGGCGTCCCCAGCGATGAGGAGTATGAACGGGCGATGGAGGAGCTGCGGGCACAGCTTGAGGAGGCGGAACCATGAGCGGCGCTGCAGTGATGGAAACGGGGAAGGCCAACCTGGACGTGTTTTCCGAGACGCTGCTGGCGCTGGCCAGGAAGAATCGGAATATTCTGGTTGTGACCAGTGATTCGCGCGGCTCCGGGAAGCTGGTGCCGTTTGCCCAAGCCCTGCCCGGGCAGATTATAGAAGTCGGGATAGCGGAGCAGAATCTGGTGGGAATTGCGGCGGGGCTGGCCTCGGCCGGCAAGATTGTATTTGCCGTTTCTCCGGGAAGTTTTCTGACGGCGCGTTCGCTGGAGCAAATCAAGAATGATGTCTGTTATTCCGATCATCCGGTCAAGCTGGTCGGCATCAGTTCCGGGGTCAGCTACGGCGCCCTCGGCTCGACTCACCATTCGCTGCATGATTTGGCGGTGCTGAGGGCGATTCCGAACTGCACGATTGTTGTGCCTGCGGACAATTTGGAAACGGCCGAGGCGGTCAAGGCCGCCGCCGAGATGCCCCATCCGGTTTTCCTTCGTTTCGGCAAACGTCCGATGCCGCCTCTGCATCGGCCCGGCACAAAATTTACCGTGGGCAAGGCGCTGCTTGTCCGCGATGGAAGTGATATTGCCTTCCTTGCGACGGGAGAGACGGTCGTTCAGGCGGCGGGGGCCTGCGACCTTCTGGCCCGCGAAGGCATTTCGGCCCGCGTGCTCAGTATGCATACGGTCAAACCGCTGGATGAAGAGGCCGTTCTGCGGGCCGCCCGAGAATGCGGGGCGGTTGTTACGGTGGAAGAGCACAGCTGTGCCGGCGGGCTGGGAGAGGCGTGTGCGGCTGTCCTGATGCAGGCCGGTGTGTCGGTTCCCTTCCGAATCGTCGGATTTCCTGATGAGGACACCGTGACCGGCAGTCAGCTGGACATTATGGCTTATTACGGGATTTCGCCGGAAGGGCTTGCTGAAATCGGCCGAGCCCTGTTGAACAGGAAACGGGTATGAAAAAGGAATACATTTTAGCAATTGACCAGGGCACCAGTGCCACGAAGGCGGTTGTCTTTGATACGGACGGCCGGATTGCCGCCAGAGGGTCCGAACCACTGGGCTCTTCGTATCCCCGGCCGGGGTTTGTGGAGCAGGACCCGCTGGAAATCTACCGGAATGTCCTGGCCGCGCTGCGGTCCTGTCTGGCTCAGTTTCGCGCGGAGGTTTCCTCGGATTTGAGCGGGATACGGACGTGCGGCATTTCCAACCAGCGGGAAACGTTCTGTTTGTGGGATGCGCAGGGCCGGCCGCTGGGGCCGGCGGTTGTCTGGCAGTGCCGACGCTCCGCGGAAATTTGCAGCCGGATTCGGGGCTCGTCTCTGGAGCAGGAAATCATCCGTCGGACCGGGCTGATTGCAGACCCTTATTTTTCGGGGACCAAGCTGGTTTGGCTGATGGAGAATTGTCCGGAGATTCGAACGGCCGTTCAAAGCGGCCGCGCCTTCTTCGGTACGGTGGATACCTGGCTTCTGTATAAGCTGACGGGAGGCCGAAGTTACTGCACGGACTATACGAATGCCTCGCGAACGCTTTTCTTTGACATTGACCGTTTGTGCTGGGACCCGTATCTGCTGGGTCAGTTTCACCTGACGGGGCTGAAGCTGCCGGAGGTTCGGCCGTCTTCGTTTGCCTTCGGCCGGACGGATTTTGAAGGGCTGCTGCCGTCTCCAATCGGCATCCATGCTCTGGTGGGCGACTCTCATGCGGCGGCTTTCGGGGAACGATGTTTTGCGCCGGGAACGGCCAAGGCCACGCTGGGGACCGGCTGTTCCATTCTGCTGAATACCGGAAGCCGTCGTGTTTCGTCCTCCGCCGGGATGATGAGCACGATTTGCTGGAGTGCAGGGGAGCGTGTGGACTATGCACTGGAGGGGATCATTGTTTCCTGCGGTGCGACGATTCAGTGGCTGCGGGACAATCTGGGCCTGCTTCGGGAAAGCGAAGAAAGCGAAGCGATGGCCCGGTCGGTTTCAAACAGCGGCGGGGTGTATCTGATTCCGGCGTTCAGCGGACTGGGGGCTCCGTACTGGAATCTGGACGCAAAAGCCGCCGTGACGGGATTGACGCTCGGCAGCACGAAAAACCATCTGGTTCGGGCGGCCCTCGAATCCATTCCGTATCAGATTCAGGATGTTCTCGCCGCGATGGAGCAGTGCAGCGGGCTTTCGCTGTCGCAGCTGCGGGTGGACGGCGGCATCAGTAAAAATCGGTTTATTCTGCAGTTTTTGGCGGATCTGCTCGGCAAGGACGTTATCAATATCGGGTTCCAGGATGTCTCGGCTTTTGGGGCGGCCTGTCTGGCGGGTTTGGGGGCGGGGATTTACGAGGACCTGCAGCGGCTGCCGCAGCAGACGCTCGGGGAGGTTCGGTATCAGGCGGGTGCCGACACGTCCGAGGTCCAAACGAGTTATCAGGGATGGCTTCTGGAAGTGGAGCGTCTGAACCGGTCGGCGCTGTACAAAGCGGACACAGAAGGCCGGCGAAAAAAACAGACACCGCTTCGAATCGCGGAAGTTGCCGGAAAAAAAGACGAGGCATTCGTCCGCAAAGAGCGGTGATTCTCGAATGGTCCGGCGGTGCGCAGGAGAAGAAGCTGTTCAGGGGAATCAGCGTGTCTGTTTTCGGCCGGCGTCTGCGGGCGGGATTGGCAAGCGTCATTGACAAAGCGGAAAGCGTGTATAGAATCGGGTGCGGCTTGGCGGCGGTCTGAGCCGTCTGACACAGAATGGTGCAGGGAGATATGAGTATAAAAACCCAATCGACTCCGGCTTCGGTTCCCTCCAACGTCAAATCCACACTGATTGAACGGCTTGATGCTCTCTATGAGTATGATCGGGAGCCCGTTCATGAAAGCAAGCTGCAGGGCTGGCGGACGTTTATTGCGATGTTTTCCAGCGAGCACATTGCGGGAACAGAGTTTGTGCTCGGGACGCTGCTGGTAATGCATGGGGTCCGAGCCGTTGATGTGTTCGGGGGGCTGGCGCTGGGGAATCTGCTGGCGGTTCTGAGCTGGGCCTTTCTGTGCGCCCCGATCGCCGTCAAAGAGCGTCTGACGATTTACTGGCAAATCCGCAAAATCGCCGGGCCGTATCTGACCGTTGTGTATTCGGGTCTGTTTGCCCTGATTTTGTGTCTTTTGGCCGGCTCGATGGTGAATGTTTCCACAACGGCGGTGACGCTGCCTCTGGGGATTCCGAGTCCGAACTATGCAGCGGGGCAAACGGTGCCGAGCATCCCCTGGATGCTGATTGCCGTCGGCGTTGGGACGGTGATTGCCGTGCTGGCCATTCTCGGATTTGAGCGGCTGGCTCATTTTGCCAAGGTGGTGGCGCCGTGGATGCCGTTTGTGTTTTTGTCCGGGGCGATTGCGTCGCTGCCGTCGCTGGGGGTGACCGGACTGGGGAATTTCTGGCAGATTGCCAATGAGAAAATCTGGACGGGGGAGCCGTATCCCGGGCAGATGACGTATCGCTTCTGGCATTGTGTCGGGCTGGCCTGGCTGTGCAATATTGCTCAGCATATGGGAATGGGGGATGTAACAATTTTTCGATACGCCCGCAAGTGGCAGATGGGGTTTTGCTCGGCGTTTGGAATGTTCATCGGACATTATCTGGCATGGATTTGTTCGGGCGTTTTGTGTGCGGCGTTTGTTCATGCTCAGCGGGCGGCGGGGGCGGCGGACCCCAATCCGACACCGGGGAATATCGCGATGTTCGGGGCCGGCTATGCCGGGATTGTGTGTGTGCTGCTGGCCGGCTGGACGACGGCCAATCCGACGCTGTACCGGGCCGGACTGGCGTTTCAGGTGGCTACGCCCAACTGGCGGCGCTGGGCGGTGACGCTGGCGGCGGGGATTCTGATGATTGTGACGGCATGCATTCCGGCCGTGCTGCACTATCTGGACCGGATTGTGGCGTATTACGGGCTTTTCTTTATGCCGCTGGGAGCGTTTATCTTCATTGATTACTGGCTGTTTCCGCGGTTGGGGCTTGCGCGGAACTATGCACAGCAGCGCGGGCTTCGGCTCAGCTGGCCGGCGGCGGCGGGGTGGTTTGGTTCGTTCGGCATCTGTTTTGTTCTGTATGCCAAAGACCAGTATGCCTCGATGGCCTGGGTCAATGCGTACCTGCCGGCTTTTTTGAGTCAGTATAAGGCGGATTTGTTTCTGCAGGTGCTGCCGGCATGGCTGATTGCGGTGTCCCTCTATACGGTGTGCAGTCTGATTCAGCAGCGGCTGCATCCCCTTGAACAGGAGCGGAAGATATGACATCGACAGGAAAACGAATTCTTCAGGCGATTTCCTTTGCGGGGCTGGCCCTTTCCCTCATCCCATCCTTTCTGGTCTTCGGGGGGCTCTTGTCTAAGGAGATGTATTTTCATTTGATGAATGCCGGGATGCTGATGTGGTTCGGCACGGCCGTTTTCTGGATTCGAAAAGACCATTTGGGCTGAACCGTTTTTTGAGAGTCAAGGATGAGCCGATCGACAGCGGTTTCATATCTGCGCTGTGAGTATCTGAAGAACCCCTTGGGGATTGATGAAAGGCAGCCGCGTCTGAGCTGGATTCTGTTTTCGAACCGTCGGGGTGTCCGCCAGACGGCCTGGCGTGTGCGGACGGCCTCTTCGGCGGCGATTTTGGCCGCAGGCGGGGCGGATTTGTGGGACAGCGGGCGAATCGAGGATGACCGGTCGGCGCAGATTGTCTATCATGGAGTGCCTCTGACCTCACGGCAGGAGTGTTGGTGGCAGGTGCAGGTGTGGGACGAGCAGGGGGAGACGGCGCTGTCCGAGCCGGCCTTCTGGACGATGGGGCTGCTGGAGAAGGAGGATTGGCAGGCTCAGTGGATTGCCGCCGACCCGGATTATCGCAGGCATGCCCCTCATGCCGTAACGCCCACGCTGACAGAACCCGGTACGCCGCCGTGGTTTCGCAAGGTCTTTTCGGCGGACGGAGCGGTTCAGAAGGCAACCCTGTATGTGAGCGCCCGCGGGGTGGCGGAGGTGTATCTGAACGGGCGGCGTGTGGGGGAGGATGTCTTTGTGCCGGAGTGGACCGATTATACCAAACGGATTCACTATCGCACTTATGATGTGACGGAGATGATTCGGACAGGTCGGAATGTAGTGGGGGCGGTTCTGGGGGACGGCTGGTACAGCGGCTATGTCGGCTGGCAGGAAACGCGGGGACGCTACGGACTGGAAACCAGTCTGCTGATTCAGCTGGAGCTGATGGGGGCCGACGGTTCGCGGCGGACGGTTCGAACGGATTCAAGCTGGAAATGTGCCGCCGGGCCGATTGTTTGTTCGGATTTTATGATGGGCGAGACGTATGATGCGCGGTTCGAACTGACCGGCTGGGAGCAGCCGGATTACGATGACCGCGGATGGTCTCCGGTTCGACTTGTCGAGCCGCCGGCGGTTCCGCTGGTCGCCCAGCCCTCTGAACCCGTTCGAATTGCGGGAATGCTCAGGCCGGTTTCGGTTCATGAAAGCAGGCCCGGCACCTGGATTTTTAATCTGGGGCAGAATATCGCCGGCTGGGTCCGGTTAAAGGTGCGCGGCCCTGCCGGAACGCGGATTACTCTGCGGCACGGAGAGCGGCTGAATCCGGACGGGACGCTCTATACAGAAAACCTGCGGCGTGCAAAGGCGACGGATGTCTATATCCTCAGCGGTCGAGGCGAGGAAATCTGGCAGCCGCGGTTTACCTTTCACGGCTTCCAATATGTCGAGCTGAGCGGTCTGAGCGGCCGGCCCGCTGAAGATGCGATTACGGGCTGTGTGGTGCATTCGAACCTGGAGCAGACCGGCCGGTTTGACTGTTCGCATCCGCTGGTCAGCCGGCTCTGGCAGAATGCGCTCTGGAGTCAGAAGGGCAACTTCATCAGCGTGCCGACGGATTGTCCGCAGCGGGATGAGCGTCTGGGCTGGACGGGGGATGCGCAGATTTTTTCCCACACGGCCAGCTATAATATGGATACCGCCGCCTTCTTTACAAAGTGGATGAGGGATATTGCCGATGCGCAGACACCCGAAGGCATCTTTCCTGATACGGCCCCGCGTTTGCGGGAGGACGTCAACTATGTTGGGCTGGACGGGCTGGGCGGGGCGGCGGGCTGGGCCGATGCGGGCATTATTATCCCCTGGGTGCTCTGGCGTTTTTACGGGGATACCCGAATTATTGAACGGTATTATGATGCGATGAGCGCCTGGCTGGAGTATCTGGAGCGGACAAATCCGGACTGCATCCGCCGCAATGAATTGGGGAATAACTACGGAGACTGGCTCTGTATTCCCTCCGATACAACGTTTCGAACGCACTCGCCGATGAAGACGCTGCTGGCGACGGCGTACTGGGCGGATGATGCGGCCAAGCTGGCGCGGATGGCCCGGGCGATTAAACGCGAACAGGAGGCTCGGCGCTGGCAGGCGATGTTTGAGCGGATCCGCCGGGCTTTTCAAAAGGAGTTTCTCCTTCCGGACGGCCGGCTGACCGTGCCGACTCAGACGGCATACCTGTTGGCGCTGGCGTTCAATCTTCTGCCGCAGGAGGTTCGGCAGACGGCCTTTGGACATCTGATGGAGGAACTTCGAAGCCGCAGCTGGCATTTGAGCACGGGCTTTATCGGGGTTCGCTTTTTGAATCCTGTTCTGACGGAGATGGGACGGGCGGATGCGGCCTGGAAGCTGCTGCTGAACGAAGATTATCCCTCGTGGCTGTATCCGGTGCTGCACGGGGCCACGACGATTTGGGAGCGATGGAACGGCTGGACGAAGGAGGATGGATTTTTCAATCCTCAGATGAACTCTTTTAATCATTATTCGCTGGGGTCGGTGGGGGAATGGCTTTACCGTTTTGCGGCGGGGATTGAACTGGATCCGGAGGAAAACGGTTTTAAGCGGTTTGTGCTCAAGCCGTATCCGAGCAGCCGTCTGGACTGGGCCGGGGCAGAATACCGGTGTCTGTACGGATGGATTCGCAGCCGCTGGCAGCGGGAAGGCGGGCTTTTCCGCTATGACATTACGATTCCGGCCAACACCGCCGCCCGCGTATTTATCCCGAGCGAGCCGGGCACACCGATTCACGAAAGCGGCGTGCCGATTGAACAGGTGCCGGGGATTACGGCTTTGGGACGCGAAGGCGGCTGGGCGGTTTATGAGATTCCTTCGGGGACGTATCGATTTGTGAGTCATTATTCGTGTGCGGAAACGATTTCGGGATGAAGGGCTTGCAGATAACAGTAAAAGTGCCGGCTTTGGCGATGCTGCTTTCTTTTTTATCCGGCTGCCTCCGTCCGGCGGCGGCCCCGGTTGTGCCCGACTGTCCGGACTGGGAAAATCCGTCTGTTGTGCAGCGGAACTGTCTGCCCGCCCGGGCGTCATTTGTGCCGTATCCGGATGAAGAGACGGCCCGAACCTGCCGGCCGGAGGATTCCCCTTATCGTCTTTCGCTGAACGGATTGTGGACGTTTCGCTGGTCGCCCCGTCCGCAGGAGCGTCCGGCTGATTTCTATCGGCCCGAATACAGTGTGGAGGCCTGGGAAACCATCCGGGTTCCCTCCAATTGGCAGATGGAAGGGTATGATGTGCCGATTTATACGAGTTCGCAATATCCATTCCGCATCGACCCGCCGCGTGTGACGGGAGAGCCCCCGAAGGAATGGACCTCATGGAGAAACCGCAATCCGGTCGGCTCGTATCGGCGGACGTTCGAGCTGCCGGCGGTCTGGAAGGGCCGGAGGGTTTTTCTTCATTTCGCCGGCGTCAAGAGCGCCTTCTATGTCTGGGTGAATGGGGTCTTTGTCGGGTACAGCCAGGGGAGTATGACGCCCGCAGAGTTTGAGATTACGCCGTATGTGCGAACCGGACGCAATGTCCTGGCGGCGGAGGTGTACCGCTGGTCCGACGGCAGTTATCTCGAAGGGCAGGATATGTGGCATCTGAGCGGCATCTTCCGGGAGGTTTTTCTGTACTGCGCCGGAGCGGTTCGGATTGCCGATTTTGCCGTCCGCACGGAGCCCGAGGCGGGGGACTCTGTGTGGCGTGTGCTGATTCAGCCCCGGCTGGACCGTGCGGGCGATGTCGAGATTTCCGGATGGGCCGTTCGGGCCCGGCTGTATGACCCGTCGGGGCAGGCGGTGTGGCCGGAGCCGCTGCGGTGTGATGCCGAGAAGATTTTGAATGCGGACTATTCGGCGGAGGTTCTCAACGAGCGAACGCCGCAGCGCGGACCGGCCAAATTTGAATGGCTGCAGGGGACGGTGCACAATCCGCGGCTGTGGTCGGCGGAAACGCCGCATCTTTATACGCTGGTGCTGACGCTGGAAGATTCCGAGGGCCGCACGGCGGAGGCGGTTTCGTGCCGGGTGGGGTTCCGGCAGGTGCGCATCGAGAATGGCCGACTGCTGATAAACGGCCGGCCGGTGCGGCTGTATGGGGTGAATCGGCATGAATTTGACCCGGACTATGGACAGGCCGTCCCGCTGGAGCGGATGCGGGAGGATATTGTCCTGATGAAGCGGTTCAATATCAATGCCGTGCGTACCGCCCATTATCCGAATGACCCGCGCTGGTATGACCTGTGCGATGAATACGGGATTTACATAATCGATGAGGCGAATATCGAAAGTCACGGCGTTCGGGGACTCCCGGCCAATGAGCCGAGCTGGCAGACCGCTTTTGGGGACCGCGGCATCCGCATGGTTCAGCGGGACAAAAACCATCCTTCCGTGATAGTCTGGTCGCTGGGGAATGAGTCCGGCTGGGGGCCGAATTTTGCGGCGCTGGCGGCCTGGATACGGGCGTTTGACCCGACGCGGCCGATTCATTACGAAGGGGCGCAGGCGTCTGCGGAGGATGTCAATGACCCGCGCGACCCCGCGGCGGTGGATTTTATCAGCCGGATGTACCCGAAAGTCCGGGACCTTTATGAATCGCCGATGGACAAGCGCTGGCCCCGCATTCTGCAGATGGCGCAGGACAATCGGGACAGCCGTCCGGTTCTGATGTGTGAGTATGCTCATGCAATGGGCAATGCCGTCGGCAATCTGAAGGAATACTGGGAGGAGATAGAATCCAATCCGCGGCTTGTCGGCGGGTTTATCTGGGACTGGGCGGATCAGGGGATTCGTCGGCGGACGGCCGACGGCCGAGAATATTTTGCTTACGGTGGAGATTTCGGCGACCAGCCGAACTCGAAAGACTTCTGCCTGAACGGACTGGTCTTGGCCGACCGGACCGTAACACCCAAACTCCGGGAGGTTAAGAAGGTCTATCAGCCGGTGCGGATTGAAGCGGCGGACGGCGGACCGCGCACCATTCGAGTCATCAACCGGTATGTGTTTACGAATCTGAATACGCTGGAGGCCCGCTGGTCTCTGACGCGGGACGGGATAGCAATTCAGTCGGGGACGCTGGGACGGCTTGAGTGCGGGCCCGGCGAGGAGACGACGGCGGTATTGCCGCTGGAGCTGCCGGAGCCGCCGGCGGCGGGGGATTATCGGGTTCGTGTGAGTTTTCATCTGACGGAGCCGACCCTTTGGGCCCCGGCGGGCTATGAGGTTGCCTGGGAGCAGCTGCCGGTCAGGGAGATCAAGCCGGAGGAAAGCAGCCGTTCGGTATCTGTGCCGCAGATTGATGTTCTGGAAGAGCCCGATGGTGTCCGGATAAAGGGACAAAATTTTGAGGCTGTTTTCAGCCGACAAACCGGTACGCTTTCTTCGCTGGTGTATGACGGGCGGGAACTTTTGTCGCCGCAGGGCGGCCCCGTTCTGCAGGTCTATCGGGCGCCGACAAGCAATGACAGGGCTTTCGGAAAGGGCCGGGCGTATGAGTGGCGGCAGGCGGGGCTGGACCGTCTGAGTCGAACGGTGAAGTCATTGCAGGTTTCCAAAAAAGAATCGGGCTCGGTTCAGATACAAACAGAAGCCGTCAGCACAACCCCGTCCGGAGCCGGGTTGGTTCACCGGACGGAGTGGACGGTGCAGGGGGACGGTGTGATTGAATCAGTTCATCGTTTTGAGCCGTTCGGGACACTGCCGCCGCTGCCGAGGATGGGGCTGGTTCTGCATCTGGCCGGGAAGTATGCGTTCGTTCGCTGGTATGGGCGCGGACCGCAGGAAAATTATCCGGACCGAAACAGCTCGGCAGACATCGGCCTTTGGTCGGCGGCGGTGCAGGAGATGTATGTTCCCTATCCGCGGCCGCAGGAAACGGGGCTGCGGACGGATGTACGGTGGCTTGAGCTGACGGATGTCTCCGGGCAGGGGCTGCGGATTACGGCGGAAGAACCGATGGCTTTTTCGGCTCTGCCTTATACGGCGGAGGATTTGGAGAAGGCTGCTCATCCTTTTGAACTGACCGCCCGAAATGAAGTGATTGTCTCGCTGGATGCCCGTCACAGCGGGCTGGGCAACGCCAGCTGCGGTCCGGGGGTGCTTCCGAAGTACGAGGTCCCGCCGGAACCCGTCCAGATGCGTCTGCGGTTTTCTCCGTGTCGAGCCGGCAAAGACGCCGGGTCGGCGGATTTGATGCAGACCTCTATTCAGAATACAGAAATCAGGGAGAGTCGAAAATGAACAAATTCAGCCGAATGGTTCTTTTTGCCCTGGCGGCGGTTCTCTCCGCCGTCGGGTCTGCACCGGCGCTCAGCCGCTATGCGAAGCTGGGAAATCCGCAATTCGGTTCGGTGCGGTGGACGGAAGGGTTTTGGGCGGAGCGGTTTGCCGTATGTCGGGACGTGATGGTTCCGAATATGTGGCGTCTGCTGTCGGACCCGAATGTCAGTCATGCGTGGGAGAACTTTCTGATTGCCGCCGGAAAAAAAGAAGGGCAGCATCGCGGGCCGAAATGGAATGACGGGGATTTTTATAAGTGGCTGGAGGCGGCGGCCTATGTCTATGCCGTGACAAAAGATGAGGTCCTCAACCGCCAGATGGATGAAATCATTGAAGTCATCGGCGCTGCGCAGCGGCCGGATGGGTATATTCATACGCCCGTGCTGATTGCGCAGCGGACCGGTGCGGCCCAGGCGGCGGAGTTCGCCCAGCGGCTGGATTTTGAAACGTATAATATGGGCCACCTGATGACCTGTGCGTGTGTGCATTATCAGGCGACGGGGAAAACGACGCTGCTTCAGATTGCCCGCAAGGCCGCCGATTATTTGTACGGCGTATATAAGACGCGGCCCGAGACGCTGGCGGCCAACGCGATTTGTCCGTCGCACTATATGGGGACGGCGGACCTGTATCGAATTACGGGAGAGCCGAGGTATCTGGAGCTGCTGAAAGGGCTGATGGAGATTCGCAGTCTGTACAAAAACGGGATGGATGACAATCAGGACCGGATTCCTTTCTATGAGCAGCGGGAGGCGGTCGGCCATGCGGTTCGGGCCAATTATCTGTATGCCGGGGCGGCCGACCTGCTGGCTGAGACGGGTGATGAGCGTCTCCGGACACCGCTGGAGAGCATCTGGAAGGATGTAGTCAGCCGCAAACTGTATATTATCGGGGCGACGGGGGCACTCTATAACGGGGCCTCGCCGGACGGCTCGTGGAAGCAGGACAGCATTCAGCCGGTACATCAGGCCTACGGCCGGCCGTATCAGCTGCCGAATCTCACGGCGCACAATGAATCGTGTGCGACGGTTGGGTTTGTCCTGTGGAACAAGCGGATGCTGATGCTGACCGGCGAGGCGCGGTATGCCGACGCGATGGAGCAGGCGCTGTACAACGGCGTTTTGGCGGCCGTCAGTCTGGACGGGACAAAGTTTTTCTATACCAATCCGCTGCGGGTGACAAAGGATTTGCCGTTTGAATTGCGCTGGTCGCGCTATCGTCAGCCCTATATCAGCTGCTTCTGCTGTCCTCCGAATGTTGTACGGATGATTGCCGAATCCGCCGAATATGCCTACAGTCTGTCGCCGGAAGGGGTGTATGTGCACCTGTACGGCGGCAATGTTCTGGAAACGAAACTGCTGTCTGGACAGAAGATTCGGCTTCGGCAAATGACGGATTATCCCTGGGACGGAACGGTTTTGCTTACGATGGAAGAGTCGCCGAAGGAGCCGTTTACCGTCTTTGTGCGGATTCCGGGCTGGTCGGCGGGGGCCCGCATCAGAATCAACGGGCGCACGGCCGCCGCTCAGGCGGCGCCGTCGCAGTATGTTCCGCTTCGGCGGACCTGGAACGCCGGCGACCGGATTGAACTGGAGTTTCCGATGGAGCTGCAGTGGATGGAAGGACATCCGCTGGCGGAGGAGATTCGCGGCCAGGCGGCGCTGCAGCGCGGGCCGATTGTTTATTGTCTGGAGTCGGCGGATTTGCCGGAAGGGATTCGGCCGGCGGATGCATCTGTGCGGCCTTCGGATGACTGGAAAGCCCGCCGAAGACAGGACCTGCTGGGCGGCGTCGTGGTTGTGGAAGGGCGAGGGTATATTGCAGACGGGCGGCCGTGGGGTGATGAGCTTTATCGCCCCGTCCGCTTGAAGAAGCCCGATTCAATTCGCCTCTGTCTGGTTCCCTATTATGCCTGGGGCAACCGCGGCGAAGGCGAGATGTGCGTCTGGCTGCCGGTGCGATAGAGCGTTTCGACAACCTTTCGATGTGTGGGAAAGGAAAGGACAATGAAGAAGATGACTCTGTTTCTCTGGATGGGGCTGGCCGGATGCCTCTGTGCGGCCGACTCCGACAGGGTGGAGCAGTGGGATTTTTTTGAACTGACTCTGAAAGGGCCTTCAAGCGGCAATCCGTTTGTCGGGGTTGAATTCAGCGCCGTCTTTGAAAACGCCGGGAGGCGGTTTGAGCCGGAGGGCTTTTATGACGGCGACGGCGTGTTTAAGGTTCGGTTTATGCCGGATGCGCAGGGCGTCTGGAGATATAAAACGCGCAGCAATTATCCGGAGCTGGACGGCAAGGAGGGGCAGTTTGTCTGCACAGCCCCCGGACCCGGCAATCACGGGCCTGTGCGGGTGCGCAATCAATATCATTTTGCTTATGCGGACGGCACGCCGTTCTTCCCGTTCGGAACAACCCTTTATGAATGGCCGTTTCAGACGGAGGAACTGAAAAAACAGACACTGGAGACGCTCAAACAGTCGCCGTTTAACAAGGCGAGGTTTCTGCTGATTCCGCCGTGCAAGGAACACTATGTCAAGGGACCGAACCGGCTTAAGGAATTTGCATTTGTCGGGGATTCGAGGCAGACCTGGGATTTTTCGCGGTTCAATCCGGGGTATTTCCGGAATCTGGAATGGTGTGTCCGGCAGTTCCGCGATTTGGGAATGGAAGCGGATTTGATTATCTTTCATCCGTATGATGACGGCACGTGGGGGTTTGACCGGATGGATGCGGCGACGAACGAGCAGTATCTGCGCTACGTAATTGCCCGGTTTGCGGCCTATCGGAATGTCTGGTGGTGTCTGGCAAATGAAAACAGTTTTCTGAAGTACTGGACGGATGCGGACTGGGACCGGATGTTTCAGATTGTGCAGGAGCGCGACCCGTACGGCCATTTGCGGTCCATTCACAATGCAGACCGAATTTACGATTACAACAAGCCGTGGGTGACGCATGTGAGTCTTCAGTATTACATGGCCGTGCGGTATCTGGGAATTTCGCCGATGCTGCGGGATATGTATCAAAAGCCGATTGTGCACGATGAGATTAACTACGAGGGGAATATTCCCCGACGATGGGGGAATATCTCCGGCGAGGAGATGGTGTTTCGGTTTTGGTCGGCCTATATCGGCGGGGCGTATGCAACGCATGGGGACTGCTATGGGACATCGGAGGACCCGACGTGGATTTCCATCGGCGGCAGGATGCAGGGGCAAAGCCCTCCGCGGATTGCGTTTCTGCGAAAGATTATCGAGTCCGGACCCTCGGAGGGGATTGACCCGATTGACTATGCCTTTGAGCCGAATATCGGGGGACGAGCGGGAGAGTATTATCTGATTTATTTCGGGCGGGAAGCGATGGACCGGTGGACGTTTCGCCTGCCCAAGAAAAATCTCAAAGACGGGATGCGGTTCAAGGCGGAGGTGATTGATACCTGGAATATGACGATTGAGCCGGTTCAGGAGGTGTTCGAAGTCCGGCAGAAGGATGCCTATACGTTTGCGGACAAAGACGGCCGGCACATTCCGCTGCCGGGTCGGCCGTATATGGCGCTGCGGCTGCAGCGGGTGGATTAACCCGATGCCGAAGGGGTGTCGTTCGGCGGGTGTTTGCGCCAGTAATTGGCCAGGATGGAGCCGGACACATTCATCCAGGGGCTGAAGACGGCGGCGGCCAGACCGACGGTGGCCAGTTTTCCCATAGCCGCAGCCAGGCCGGAAGCCATGCCTCCGTTCTGCAGGCCGACTTCAATCGCGATGGTCCGGCAGGAGTTTTTATCGAGTCCGCACAGCCGGGTCGCCCAATAGCCCAGAAAATAGCCCAGCGTATTGTGCAGGGCGGCGGCCGCAAAAAGCAGGATGCCGATGTTCAGCAGGTGATCGCGTCCGGCGGCCGTCGTGACGGCGGTGAAGTAAAGGATGCCCGCCATAGACAGAATTGGCATCCACCGATGCAGTCGATGCCAGCGTTCTTTTCGAACAGCGTTATACACAAAGGCCGCCGCGATGGGAAGCAGGACCATCAGGATGATTTCCTGCATCATTTTGAGGAATTGGATGTGAACCATTTCTCCGGCCAGCAGCTTCATCCACAGGGGAGTCAGCAGCGGCGCCAGCAGCTGGGCCAGTGCGGTCAGCGTCACAGACAGGGCCAGGTTGGCTCCGGCGATGTAGTTCATTACGTTCGAGGCCAAACCGCTGGAGCAGGAGCCGATCAGAATGATGCCGGCGGCGATTTCCGGCGGAAAGCCGAAGGTTTTGGCCAGGGCAAAGCCGACCAGCGGCATGATGGTAAACTGGCAGGCCGTTCCGATGAAGACCGCTTTGGGCATTTTGGCCACACCCAGAAAGTCCTGGATGCTCATTTGTGTTTCCATGCCGAACATCACCAGCTGCACAATCGGCAGAATCAGACGGCGGTCCTGCAGGTTAACAGGCCCGATGCGGAGGAAATGCTCCGGAAAACACAGGGGGGCCGTCACAGCGGCGATGATGCAGACGGTATATCGAAACCCTTTGAGGGGGGTATCCGACAGCCCCACGGCCAGGAGAACGGGACAAGCTGCTGCGAAGATTTTGGCCGGCATCGGCGCCGGGATAAGCAGACCGAACAGCAGGGCTGCGAGCAGGCAGGCGGCGGACAATCCCAATGCTGTTTGAAAGAGACTGACCTTTTTTCGTATAGCCATCAACCCTCCTGTATAAATAGGGAACAATTGCACATTGGCGACGGTTTTATTTAAGCACGGAGGTCAGATATTCGATGGCCGGCTGGGGGCTGGAAAGCACCGGAACCGTCAGCCGTTCCGGCGGAATCGTCTGAACCACGCGTGCCATGGAGGCCTGGGCCAGCACGATGACATCCACCCGTCCGGCCAGCTCGAGGATGCCTTCGGATACGATTTTGTCATGGACGGCCGGATTGCCGGAAAGGACGGCCTCAAAAGCCCCTTCACAGAGTTTTGCCGTCAATTCGATGTCTTTGGGGCCCTGTCTGCAGATGAGCTCGGCCGTGGGATTCAGGGTGGACGGCAGGGTGGCGATGACGCCGATTCGTTTGCCGATTTGGACGGCTGCTTTAGCCATCGGCTCATCCACTCGTATGACGGGGACGGTTGCCAGTTCCCTTCCGATTTCGGCGGCTTTGCCGAGGGAGGAGCAGGTTACGAGGATAGCATCCGTTCCCGCCTGTTCCGCCGAGAGAATATGGCCGACCAGACGGCGGGCGGTCGGCTTGGTGAGGCATCCTTCCCGAAGAATGTCCTTCAGAAGCCCCTCGTCTACCATATGCACCGTTTCGATGTCCGGCAGAAGCCGGCGGCACAGGTCATTGAAGACCGGAATCATCAGAGGGGAGGTATGAATAAGTGTGAGTCGTTTTTTCTTCATGTCTTTTTCTTCTTTACAGCGGCCCGAGCGGCCTCCACGATATCGTTTATCCCGATATGATAGTAATCCAGCAGTGCCTCCGGCGTTCCGGAGCGGGGGTAGCAGTCCGGCAGCCCCACTCGTTTGACGGGGGCAGGGCATTCCTCCGCGCTGCATTCGGCTACGGCGCTGCCTAATCCGCCGATGATATTGTGATCTTCCACCGTTACAGCAGCTCCGGTCTGCGTTAAGAGGGAAACGATTCCGGGCACATCGAGGGGTTTGAGGGTATGGACATCTGCAACGACGGCGCGGATTCCCTCCCGGGCGAGCCGTTCAGCCGCCTGCAGGGCGCGATTCACAACAAAACCGTTTGTAAAGAGGGCAACGTCTTTTCCGTGTTCAGCCAGGATGCGGATTTTGCCCAGTTCGAAAGGGATGTCCTGACAATCCGCCCGGGGGTCGCGTCCGCTGCCGATGCGCAGATAGGCCGGGCCCTGGAGTTTGTGAAGGGCTCGTGCGGCCTGCCGCACCTGAATGTCGTCGGCGGGTACGACAACGGTGATGCCGGGAATGGTGCGCAGGATGCCCAGGTCTTCAAAGAACTGATGAGTTACTCCCTCGCGTTCTCCGGCGCTGATGCCGCCGTTGGCCCCGACGAGTTTGACATTCAGTCCCGGATAGGCCACGAACGTTCGCACCTGTTCGCAGGCCCGCATCGTAAGAAAGCCCGCATAGGTTGCCACATAGGGAACCAGACCGCAGGCCGCCAGACCCGCCGCACAGTTCACGGCGTTTTGTTCGGCGATTCCCACGTCAATAAAGCGGTCCGGAAATCGTCGCGCAAACTCCCTGCCTTTGACAACCAGCACGGAATCGGCGCAGACCAGAACGGTTTTGGGGTCCTGTTCAGCCAGTTCAATCAGGGTCTCAATAAAGGCCAGACGGGTGTTGCCCAAAGTGCTCATGAGCAGGGTCCTCCGAGGATGCGCATCGCCTGCTGATATTCTTCTGCGGTCGGGACGCGTTTGTGCCAGGAATTGTCGCCTATCATAAAAGGAACCCCGCAGCCCTTGACGGTATGGGCCAGAATGAGCGACGGCCGGTCTGTGCAGTCCCGGGCCTTTTGGAGGGCCGGGAGAATCTGTTCGAAACTGTGGCCGTCAATTTCCTGACAGTGCCATCCGAAGGCCTCCCACTTGGGCAGGATAGGATAAAGGCCGCTGACCTCCTCTACAGGGCCGCTGCTCTGCAGACCGTTGTTGTCCACCAGCACAATCAGCCGGCCTGCTTTGTACTTGGCGGCCGCCGTTGCCGCCTCCCAGACCACCCCTTCCTGAAGCTCTCCGTCTCCGGTAATGACATAGGTGTAGTAGTCGTAGCCCGTCAGACGGGCGGCCAGCACCATTCCTAATCCGATGGAAATTCCGTTGCCCAGAGAGCCGGAGGTGCTGTCGATGCCGGGAGTTTTGTTCATATCCGGGTGCCCCTGCAGCATCGAATTCAGCGAGCGCAGGCCGGGCAGTTCGTCGCGGGAGAAAAAGCCCCTGCGGGCCAGCACCGCATAAAGGGCCGGGCAGGCGTGCCCCTTGGAAAGGATGAATCGGTCTCGGTCGGGTTTTTGGGGATTGGCCGGGTCGATATTCATTACCTCAAAATACAGGGCTGTAATCAGATCGGTCACGGACAGGGATGCGCCGGGGTGACCATCCCCGGCCTTGTAAATCATTGTGAGGATATCAATCCGAATCTGCCGGGCAATTTCTTGGAGTTCCTGGATACGGTTCCGCACGTTTTTGCCTTTTGAATCGAAAATCTGGGTCCAAGCCGATTCGTCAATTTTTATGGGGCTTCATCCTAATCAAAACGGAGTTCTGATTCAAAGATTTTTTCTATTTGGACATCGCCGGCAAATCGGGGACAAAAAGAACTTGATAAAAAAGAGAAGACTCCATTATTCTGTTTTTTGGAAAAAAACGAATTCACTGCAGGAGAGAAAAATGATGCATTCGGCAGGGATTTTTGCGCACTTGATTGTCTTTGCCCTGACAGCGGTGCCTGAGCCGGCGAAAATCGTCTCCGTTCCGCAGGACCCTGACCCGGCCTATACACAGGTTCTTCAGGAGCGGGCAAAGAAGATTGTTCAGACGCTGAAGCTTGAAGATGACGTCAAGGCCCGGCAGGTTCAGGAGGTGATTGCGGAGCAGTATCGCAGTCTGGGAATGCTGCAGGATGCCTGTGATGCTCAAGTCAAAGCGGTTCAATCCCGGACGGATGCCGATGCGGAGACGAAAAAACTGATTATCCAGGCCCTGAAGGAGATGACCCAGCGCCTGCGGGAGCAGCTGCATACGCGGTATCTGGTGAGACTGTCCGCCCTGCTGACTCCGGCTCAAATAGACCAGGTCAAAGACGGAATGACCTATGGTCTTGTGCAGGTGACGTACAACAGTTATCTGGAGATGCTGCCGCAGCTGACGGAAGAGCAGAAGGGTATGGTTCTGGCCTATCTGATCGAGGCAAGGGAAATGGCGATGGATGCGAGTTCTTCCGGGGAAAAACACCAGGTGTTCGGCAAGTACAAGGGACGGATTAACAATTACCTGTCTGCCCAGGGATATGACCTGAAGAAGGCCTCTGAAGCACGGAATGCTCGAAACCAGGCCGGTCCGAATTAACCGCCGGCTGGACAGCTCCCTCCGAAGAAAGGAGGTTTTTTCAGGACACCCCCTCTTCCACAGGCTTGGGTCTCGGGTGACGACACACTTTCCCGGCATATCAGATATAAAGGGTATAGTCTGGCCATATTCTTATCAAACCTCTGAATATGAAAAGTTATTTCAGTAATCCGGGGAGAACCTATCTTATTGTTTTGTTACCATAGACACAATCTGATGAGGGTTTTTATTGTTTCGGCACTCTCCGAATAGGGGGACGGTCAGTATGGTTAGGCACTGGAGCCGAGATTCCTGGAGGGAATGGATGAGAATCATCGCGATATTTCCTGTCCTTATCTTCCTTTTGTGCCCGCCTTGTTTTGCCGTGGATTCAGAACCGATTGGGTGGGCGACCGCAGCCGGAGGCACGACCGGCGGGCAGGGCGGCGAAGTGGTGACCGTAACGAATAAGGCCGAATTTGTAAACGCCGTCAGCGGAGACACGCCCCGCATTGTCCAGGTGCTCGGAACGATTCACGGCGATTACAATATCCCCAATGTAGGATCCAACAAGACCATTCTGGGCATCGGCTATGATGCAAGGATTGTCGGCTTCAGCGTCAAGGTCAGTGATGTGGATAACGTAATCGTCCGGAACCTGACTTTTCAGGGGGCGGTGCCGCAGGACGGGCTGATTTGCCGGCGCGCCACTCATGTCTGGATTGACCACTGCACATTTCTGGACTGTGCGGACGGGCTGTGCGACATTACCGACCAGAGCGATTATATCACGGTTTCCTGGTGCCGGTTCTGCTATACCAGCAAGGTGAATCCCCACCGCTTTGCCTGTCTGGTCGGCTCGACGGACGACAACCCCACGGATGTGGGCAAGCTGAATGTAACCTTTCATCATAACTGGTGGGGGGCCTATGTGGACCAGCGAATGCCCCGGGGCCGATACGGAAAAGATCATGTGTTCAACAACTACTACTCCTGCACCGGAAACTCCTACTGCGTCGGGGGCTCCTGGGGATTTAAGGTGCTTTTGGAGAACAATTATTTTAACCAGGTGAAAAACCCGATTGCGGACGCTGGACGAGTTGATTCGGGCACCAGCGGCACCTTTACGGTGGAAATCAAGTCCGTCGGCAATATTTTCAATGCCTGCACCGGGACGATGTCGGGGTACGGCAGTGCTTTTGTGCCTCCTTATTCATACACGCTGGATGCATCGGCCAACATTCCTTCGATTGTGACGGAGGGGGCCGGGACGACGATTCTGGTTGGAGATTCGGCTCTTTGGCCGGTTCAGGCGACGGTTCCAAACCCGGCCAACGGGGATTTTTGTGCGGCGACAACGGCGACGCTGAGCTGGCGTGCCGGCAGCACGGCCGTCAGCCACAATGTCTATTTCGGGACCTCGCCCACCGAGCTGGTCAGCTTCGGCAATCAAACGGCAACCGCCTTCACACCGCCGACCCTGACGGCGGATACGAAGTATTACTGGCGGGTGGATGAAGTAACCGCAGACAATACAGTGATTCCCGGCCAAGTGTGGATGTTTAAGACGGTGCCGACTCTTCCGTCGGACCTGATACATTACTGGCCGTTTGATGTGGATTTTCTGGATGTATCGAAGGTCTATGCTTCGAACCCGAACCATCCGTTCGGGGCGGCCTGGCTGGATTCCAACGCCAAGCGGCTGGGCAGTGGCTGTCTGGATTTGACGTATCCGAAAGACGGCCTGATTGTCGGCTGGTCGGATACGGGAACCAATCGGGTTTTTCCGAACGCCGCTCCGATGACGATTTCGCTGTGGTTTAAGCCCACGGCCCTGCCTGCCTCCGACAAAACCGCCTGTATGCTGGGCACCAAAGTCGGCACACTAACAACCGCCAAGACGTTCCGAATTGAGCTGCTGCCGTCCGGGGCGTGCCGACTGACTGTTGATACGCAGACGCCGGAGTTCGGCAATCTGCCTGTTCTGAATCAGTGGAACCATGTGCTGGTATCCATTGATGCATCCGGGCAGCTGCGCGGCTGGCTGAACGCCAGCGAGGCCGGTTCAGTTGCTCTGATGACTTCTGCGTCGAACAATTATAACGGCCAATACACCGGAATCGGTTTCTATGGGGATGAACCGAGCGTCAACGGAATGAGCCGGGGGGAGTACACCGGCTATATCGATGATGTAGCCGTCTGGAGCCGCTGGTCTGACCGGACCTTTGCGGAACTCCTTTACAATGACGGTCTCGGCCGGTTGGCTGTCGGAAATCCCGTGTTTCCAACAGATTTGATTGAGAATCCGGACGCAGTTGAACTGGCGCCGTATGCCGGCCGGACGCTGCGGCCTTATACGGAAGGCATCGGCATCTTCCGCAAAATCTCCGGTCCTGACTGGCTGGTTGTCAGTCCCAACGGGAATCTGTCGGGGGCACCGAAGGATGCGGACACAGGGCTCAATACGTTCACCGTTGTTTATGAGAATACTTCCGGACAATCTGATACAGCCGTAATGACCATCCACGTGTCCAATGTTTATTCCGGAGTCAAGGGTCTGGAGGACTTGGCCGGAATAGCCGAAAAATGGCTTTGGGCGGACTGTGGGGATTTTCCGCCATGCTCCGGTGCGGACCAAAACGGCGACCGCCGAGTGGATATGCTCGATTGTACCCGGTTTGCCTCCGCCTGGCTGGCGGATGAGACGCTTGTGCTTTCTCTGCCGTTTGAGGAAACAGACGGGAATACAACGAAGGATATATCCCTTTATTCGAGAACGGCCAGCCTGACGGGCGGCCCGACGTGGGCGGAGGGGATTTCGGGCGGCGGCCTTCTGCTGGACGGGCTGGATGACTTTGCGGAGTTTCCCGACTTTTTCGGAATCAGCGGCGGCCGGTCGCGGACCGTTTGTGCCTGGATTCAAACCACGCAGACGGGCGGAATGATTTTGACCTGCGGCGGCCTGGATACCGGGACCCGCTGGCTGTTTTTTGTCAATAATTCAAAACTTCAGCTGGGTGTCAGCGGCGGCAATATTCTCAGCAATCAGATCGTTGCCGACGGGCAGTGGCATCATGTGGCGGCGGTTCTGGAAGCACCGGAGACGGGACCGGCGACCGTGCAGCATCTCCGGCTGTATATTGACGGTCAGCCGGATGCAGGAACCTACACAAATCCTTCTTTGGCAATCAATACGGGAACTGCCTGTCCGGTGCGAATCGGGGCGATTCAGCAGACCTCCGGGCTGCTGGGGAGTTTTTTCAGCGGCCGCCTTGATGATGTTCGGCTTTATGAGCGGGCCCTCAGTCAGCAGGAGATTCAGACGCTTTATCAGCAGGGGAACCGGTGAAAACAAGTTCGTGGTTGAGGGGTTTGTATGAGAACAAGCGGTGAGGGTGTTTATCGAAATTGGATTTTGTTTGCTGTCGAAGAAAGGAACAGGTTGATGAGAAGAGAAGTTTTGGTTCTGTTTGCTGTTCTGGTTGCGGCGTTGTCCCTGATTGCCGGTGCGGACCCCGGACCGCTTGTGTTGTTTTATACCAGTCCGGCGACATACACGGCGAATGCGACGTCCAATGCGGCTTTGCCGATCGGCAACGGCAAACTGGCTGCCATGGTGTACGGCGGGATGAGTGAGGAAATCATTCAGTTCAATGAGGATACGGTCTGGGCGGGCCATCCGCATAATTACGTTCATCCCGGCGCATCGGCGTACCTCGAACAGATTCGAAACTATGTCTGGGCCGGTCAGGGGCTGGCGGCCTACGGAGTGGCCGGCCCCAACTTTATGAGTATTCCGCTGCGTCAGTGTCCCTATCAGCCGACGGCGGAACTGCGGCTGACGTTCAACCATTCCGGGACGAATTACCGGCGGCAGCTGGATTTGACGACGGCCACGGCCTCGGTGACCTACACAGCCGGAGGGGTGACGTATCAGCGAGACTGTTTTGCCAGTTATCCGGACAATGTGATTGTGATTCGTTTGACGGCCGGCCAGCCCGGAAAGATTGGTTTTACGTGCAGTTTGACTACACCGCATACGGTCGTCAGCCGTTCGGTCAGCGGCAGTGACGTGGTTCTCCGCGGGGCTGTCGATCATGTGGGCTTAAACGGTCTGACCAGCGATGTGGAGTTTGAAACCCGCGTGCGGATTCTCGCGGAGGGCGGTTCGGTGACTCCGTCCGGGCAGACTTTGGTAGTCAGCGGAGCGGATGCCGTGACGCTGGTGCTGGGGGCCGCTTCGAATTTTGTCCGCTACAATGACATCAGCGGCAATCCGAGTCAGCGGTGTCTGGACACGGTCTCCAGTGCCGCCGCCAAAGGGTTTGCGGTGCTGCGTCAGAGGCAGTTAACCGACTATCAGGCCCTATTTAACCGTGTGACGCTGGATTTAGGCACTTCGGATAAGGTCAACAACCCAACCGATGTGCGTCTGAAGGCCATTGAGACCGGCGTGGATGCCGCCAAAACCAATTGGTCGCTTTTCAATGCGGATGATTTGCAGCTGCTGACGGTCAATTTTCAGATGGCGCGGTACCTGCTGATTTCCGGTTCTCGTCCCGGCTCCCAGCCGCTGAATTTGCAGGGAAAGTGGAATAACGAGTTTGAGCCCTCGTGGGAGGGCAAGATGACCCTCAATATCAACGAGGAGATGAATTACTGGGCGGCGGAGGTGACGAATCTGGCGGAGTGTCACGAGCCGTTGTTTGATCTGATTCGGGATTTGTTGGAGACGGGGGCTGTTGTGGCGGCGGAGCACTATGGTGCGGACGGCTGGGTTGTGCACCACAATACCGATTTGTGGCGCGGGGCGGCGCCGATCAACAATGCCGGGGGCCTGTGGCCCAGCGGCGGGGCCTGGCTGTGCATGCATCTGTGGTGGCATTATGAATACAGCGGAGATGTCAATTTCCTCGCAGAGGTCTATCCGCTGATGAAGGGGGCGGCGGAGTTTTTTGCGGATTTTCTGGTGCCGGACCCGCGGCCCGGCAGAATCCCCTATCTTTTGACGAATCCTTCGCATTCGCCGGAGCAGCCCAATCCGGCACTGGGGGATAACGGAGAAATTGTGGCCGGTCCTACGATGGATTGTCAGCTGATTCGGGGGCTGTTTACGTATGTGATTGAGGCCAGCAAAATTCTGGGGGTGGATGCGGAGTTTCGCCAGCTCTTGGAGCAGAAGCGTTCCCAGCTGCCGCCCAACCAGATCGGCCGATACGGCCAGCTGCAGGAATGGCTGGAGGATGTGGATGTGCCGAATACGCATCGCCACCTGTCGCATCTGGTGGACCTGATGCCGGCCGGCAATATTACTCCTTACCACACGCCGCAGCTGGCGGCGGCGGCGGAAGTGGTGCTCAATTGGAAAGGGGATGACACCAACAACACGGCCTGGAGCCAGGCCTGGAAAATGTGCTGTCGGGTGCGTCTTGGGCAGGGCAATCATGCCTATATGATTCTCAATAAAATCCTCGGCAAATCTCATACCTACAATATGACCTTTTCCCGCAAGGGCGGTACAGCTGACGGAACTTCTGAGAACCAGATTGACGGCAATCTGGGGGTTCTGATGGGCATGGCTGAAATGTTCCTGCAGAGCCATCAGGGAGAAGTGCATCTGCTGCCGGCCCTGCCGGACAAGATGGTTAACGGAAGCGTAACCGGCTTGAGGGCATGCGGGGGATTTGAGGTGGATATTACTTGGCAGAATCGCACCCTCCAGACTGCCCAAATCCGTTCTCAGCTCGGCAGAACCTGCCGGGTCCGTTCGGTTCGGCCGTTTGCCGTAACGGACGGGATGGGCAGGCGTGTAGCCGTGCAGTCGCCGGGCGTGAATCTGTACGAATTCCCAACCCAGGCCGGGCAAAGCTACACGCTGACCGCCTATTCCTGTACGACCCCGCTTTTATCGGACTATAACCAGGACTGTCAGGTAGATTTTGAGGATTTTGCTGCTCTTGCAGGGGACTGGCTAAATGGCAGTGAGGGGCTGGACCTGTCGGATTTGGCCCAGATGGCGATAGACTGGCTTGCATGCGGACGGGACCCCGCAGACACCTGTCGGTAGAGAAAAATTGGATATTGTAGACAATATATAGAGCAAAATGCCGAGTTTTAATTCAATAAACGTCTGTTTTTTTTGTTTTGGTTTAATTTGGCGAATCTAAGAAAATGATAAGTTATTTGTAAAATACAGGAGGAATTATCTTATTTCTCCTGATAAGATTCGGGATAATGCAGGTTTGTAAAAATAGGCAACGGCTCATTCAAAAATTAAAAAAGGGGGAGACGAGCATGTCGATTTTTTCTCCGGATGAGAAGACTTCTTTCCCGTTTTCCCTTGATTTTTCTCGGAACGATTCTGTTTGCGTGTGGGTGTGTGCAGACTATAGCTAAAGTTGTGCGTTCCTATTATCACTTTTTTGGAGGAAGGAAAAATGAAGAAACTAATTGTTTTTGTAGGCCTTGTTGCGGTCGCGCTGTTCGTGGCGAATGCGAAAGCCCTGACAATCACAACAAACATGGGCGGTGCCGACTGCGAGATGCGGGAGGAATCGCCGGACAGCAACCGCGGCACGAGTACAGAAATTGCCTCGCGCGTCAGTGCAAAATCCCTCGGTGCCAGCTATGACCATCAGTCTTTGATTTATCTGAAGTTTAATGTGTCCAGTGTTACCGAAGCGGACCTGATGAAAGACATCATTGTGCGGACGACCATTCGCAACACCAACATGGCTCCTGGTCGCTACAAAGACACGGTCGAACCGATTGGGCCGAATACAGGGTGGGATTACTATGTGCTGGATCCGACCGTCCCAGGAGCTAACTGGGATGAACTGACGATTACCCCCAACACCGCACCGGGTCTGTACATTGACGGCGATTATACGACCAAGCCGATTTATGATTTCTTAGGGGATTTGAACCCGGGTCTGACCTATCTGGGCCGGCGGCTGTATGATGATCAATATCTCGTGAGCGGGCATCTGGCTGTAGGGGCACCTTTTGACTTTGTTCTGGCGCCGGGCAGTGCGCTGCATCAGGCGGTTCAGACAGCCCTGTCTACAGACCATAAGACGGTGACTGTGATTATGTATATCGCCCACAATGCGGACAACGACAATGCCCAGTGGATCAACTTTAATTATCTGTTCAACCCGAAAGAGATGACGACCCTGAACAATGACCCTGCCAGTCCGTGGGGCGGAATGTCGAATGCCAACGGGGAGTTTTCTCCATCGCTGATTTTTGTTCCGGAACCGACAACGATGGTTCTGCTGGGTCTGGGCGGTCTGCTTCTGCGGAGAAAAAGTTAACGTGTGAGCCAAAAAAGATTCAGGTACTGCACACAAAAGGGTGCAGTACCTGAATCGTCCTTGCCGCTGTTGTGGTGTGAGGAGAGGGAGGGGTTCTTTAAAATAAGGCAGAGCCAAGTCTGCTGGAGAAGGTTTTTGCCGGGTGTGTTCGGCGGGACCGAAGTGAGTCAGCTTTCCAGTTTTTTGCGATTTCGTTGCCAGGACGTCCAAAGAAGGTTCCCGCTTTGCTGAATCAGTGAGTTTGTCTGTCATGGAATGAAAGCGGTTGTCATCATAGTTTTTTGTATTCGAGAATTGAGGCGGGAACAAGCGTCGCTGAACAGGGTAAGAATCATTGAAAGGATGGAAAAATGACAAGAATTTTCTGTATCCTGAGCTGTTTATGCATCGCGTCAACGGCTTTTCCGTTGTCGATTACAAATGGGGATTTCGAAGCCCAAAACGCTATTCCTTACGATAAGGATATTTTGAATTGGTATGATTACGGCGGCCCCTCGATTGCTGTCGATCAGGGCCCCTTTTTCCTGGGTCAAATCTCCTCTTCTATTTTCGGTAGCAAATGTGTGTACATGGGAAAAGAAGCCAATACGAATGAAGACGGCGGCAATCACACCTATGTTTACCAGAGTATCGGCTTCTATGATGGGAATCCGCCGGTGGTCGAAGTGGAGTTGGATTGGGGACTGGCTCCGAACCGGGTCGGCGGACCGATGGGCGTAACGGTGATGATTCTGGAATCCGATGGGACTTTTGTGCCCAGTGAGTGGGAAGGACAGGCAGGTGAGATTTACGGAAAACCCGGAATTCGGGAAATCGGCCGGGGCACGATTGTCCGGACAACCGCTGCGGGGGTTGTGTATCATGAACGGTTCCAGATTGATTTAAGGAGCACGGTCGTCGGCAGGGAACTGTTCCTCCGGTTTAACAACTACAAAGTTGGGTCCCTTATTCCGTATGTGCAGATAGACAATATCACCCTTTCTCCGTCATCGGTGGTGAATAAAGCTCCTCAGGAGGGGGCTTTATATATTCCGGTCTGGCGAACGGAGTCGGGGAATGATTTGGTTTTTGAAATTGTGGACCCGGAGGTCACCTCCGTGGATGTTCTGTTCGGCCCGGAAAATGACCCGAATCTGAGCACAAAACCGCAGTATAAGATTGTTCAAAACATGCCGGTTTCGATGGGGCTTAACACGATAACACTGGAAAGCGAACTGGCACAGGACCTGAACTGGGAGACAAACTACTATTGGAAGGTTCTGGCTTATAAGTCCGACGGAATGGGCGGGCGTACGCTGAAGTACACAGGGCACATTTCGAGTTTCAAGACCATTCAGCAGGGGCCTTATCTGACAGCCGTCAGTCCGGACGTACTCGGCGTTTGGCCCGGAGACAGTGCGGTCTTTACCGTGCCGTTCAGTGTGAGTGCAGATACCTTCCAGTGGTATAAGCAGGGCAATCCGAATCCGCTTGTAAACGGTTCCAAGTACAGCGGCGCTGATTCCAATTCGCTGACGATTTTCAATGTGCAGCGGGCAGATGAAGGCACCTACTATTGTGTCGGAAGAGAAACAGCCACCGGTCTGACCTCTTCAACCTTGGCGCCCGGCGTGCTGTTTATTAAAGAACTGAAATCCTACTATCCGTTTGAGACGACTTATACCGTCGGGAGCAATGTTTATACCCCGGATGTCGTCGGCGGCAAGGATGCAAAACTGGTGGGCGGGGCTGCGGTAGTGGTGAGTCCTTCCGACCCGAACAACCTCTTCGGCGGATATTTGGCCCTGCGGAATCCGAGAAATGTCACGCATACGCAGTATGCGGAGATTTCCGATAATACGGTGGTTCATTATCCGGAGCTTACTATCAGCTGCTGGGTTAAGCCGGAGCTTTTGGACCTTGATTATGAACGAAACGCCCGGATATTTGACTTTGGTCAGGATTCGCAGAATTACTTCTTCCTGACCCTGCTGCGGAATACCAATCAGGCATACTGTGAGATGAAACTGAACAACAGCAGCCGGGACACGGCGGCAACCGGAGATATCGGATACGGCACAAAATGGCTGTATGTTGTGCTGACGGTAGCTGACGGGATTGGGCAGGATGGGCAAACGGCGACCCTGGGCAAAATCTATATCAACGGTCAATACGGCGGGGGCGAGGGATTGTATCATCCGAATGAGATTTCCAAAATGTACAACTACATCGGCAAGGCCATTGACCAGACGGGAACTCCTCCGAACTTCAACGGTCTGATTGATGAGTTGAAGATTTATAACTATGCCAAGACCGCCGAGGAAATTGCCCGGGAATACATGGCGGTTCGCACGGATGTGGAATCTATCTGCGATATGGAAAGCTATGATTTGGCCGACTGGGACTACAACAGCAACTGTCGGATTGATCTTGCCGACCTTGCGGAGATTGCGGAAAGATGGCTGGACAATTACCTGGTGTATTTTGACTAAGCACTATCCAAGAGGCAAATAAACGGAAAGGATAGAACAATGAAACGTTTTTCCTGCGTTTTGATCTGTTTCATCTTGGCGTCGACGGGTTTTGCTCTGTCGATTACCAACGGCGATTTTGAAGCATACGGGGTCCGTGAGGATGTTCCGGGCTGGTTTGACTATACGGTGGGCACGGGCGGGGCGGCGGGCCAGACATATCTGAGATTGCTGAACAGCCCCACCGGCACGCAGTACATGGGCTTTGACACGGATGACTGCTGGGCCTATCAGAGTCTCGGGCTTAACACATCGGGGCAGGCGGCTGTCCAGATTCAGTATCAGGTCGGCCGACCGACGAATCTGACGGAGCCGAGAGACCTGGTTCTTCGGATTTCAATTTATGAATCAGACGGAACTTTCGTCGGCTCTGATGGGCCGGATTCGTCGGACATTGACGGAGCCCAGGGGGTTACGCTGATTGATTCCGTGACAGTTTCCTATCCTGCCGTCAATCCGGGCCAGGCGATAACTGATTCGGTAACCCTGAATTATATCGGTACCGCAACCGGGGAGCTGTTTCTGCGTTTTGCCAACGAAGGGGACGATGACGATAACACCGAAGATGCAATGGTGATTGATAATGTTCAGATTGTGGGGCTGCCCGGTGTTGTGATTTCCTTCCCGAAAAACGGGGCTCAGTTTATCGCTACGGAGCGGACGTCGGCTGAAAACGACCTGGTTTTTACCGTAGGGGACGAGAGTATTGTGAAAGTGGATGTATTGTTTGCTCCGGATCCGAACCTGACGGAAGCGCATACGATTGTGAATAAAAAGCCCGTTTCGCCGGGCCAGTACACAGTTACGCTGGAAACTGAGTATCCTCAGGACCTTGCGTGGAGCACAAACTATTACTGGCGGGTCCTTGCTTATGAACCCAACGGCCTCAATCTGAATCTGAAATATGCCAGCCCGATCTGGAGTTTCAAAACGATTCAGCAGGGGCCTTATCTTGGGGATGTTACACCGGCCCGGTTGGTGGCTCGTGCCGGAAAAGATGCGGTCTTTGGGCTGACGACGGCGATGAAGGCCGATACGTACCAATGGTACAAAGAGGGAGTTGGGGCCCTGTCGAATGGGACAAAATATCAGGGAGTGAATACGAATACCCTGACGATTCTGAGTACCGAGGCGGCGGATGCGGGATATTACTATTGTATCGGAACACAGACATCGACCGGTCTTACGGCACAGAGTCTTTCCAGCGGCAGACTGATGGTAGGAGAACTAAAATCCTATTATCCGTTTGAGACCACATATACCGTGGGGAGCAATCTTTTTACGCCGGATGTCGTCAGCGGCAAGGATATGCAGCTGATGGGCGGAGCCGGTCTGTCGGATTACGATGCCATCGCAGGCAATCATCTGTTGCTGGAAAATCCTGCCGGAGCGACGCTCGAGTGGGCACAGATTGCCGATACGACGGTGGCCCATTATGAAGATATTACCATTGCCTGCTGGGTTCGTCCGACAACCCTGGTGAACACAATTGACCGAGACCGCTGGAACCGGGTCTGGGATTTCGGAAAAGAAGCAACCGAGGCGTTTTTCCTGACCATGCTGTATCGTCAGAATGACCCCCGCCAGGGCGGATGGGATGTGGCACGCAGCGAGTGGAACTGGTACACACCGGATGAAAACGGGGACGGCCAGCCCGAGCGGCACAACCAGGAACTTGATGTCGAAGCGGAAATTGTACCCGAAAAGTGGTACTATATGGTGGTTACAGTTGAGAACGGGTATGGACGCATTTATCTGAACGGTGAATGCGGGACGGAAAATGAGGCGCCGCAGGGACTGCCTCTCCAAAGCCCGATCAATTTCACAAAGACTTACAATTACATCGGTAAGGCCGTCGGCGCAACCGTTCCGTACCTGAATGCTCGAATCGATGAGCTGAAAATCTACAACTATGCTCTGAACAAACAGGAGATTGCCGAGGAATACAATCGGGTTACAGGTGTGGAATCGGTTTGCGATTTGGAGATTTATGATTTGTATGACTGGGACTTCAATCGGAACTGCAAGGTAGACCTGCCCGATTTTGCGGAAATTGCCGCAAGGTGGATGATGGACTATCGGATTTTCCCTGAATAGGGACGGTGAATTTTTTGCTGCCGGGAGAGCTTTTTTGGGGCTCTCCCGGCGGCAACTGTCGAAAAGCATGGTTGTTGGGTTGACAATTACTTGAAAAGAATGTGGGGTTTTGCGCGGAATTGTCTTTTTTAGGGCGCAAAATTGCCTTGTGAGATAAGCGGGAATATTCGACAATACCAAATAGGATGGCTTTTTGCCCCTGAATGTGAAAAATTGAAGGGACACATAAATGACCAGAAAAAAAGGATTTACGTTAATTGAGCTGCTGGTGGTCATCGCAATCATCTCTTTGCTGCTTTCTATCATTGTCCCTGCGGTGAAGATGGCCAAGAGAAAGGCGGCTACGGCAGTGTGTCTGACCAATGTCAAAAATCTTACCTTGGCGTGGTATTCGTACCAGGGAGAAAATGACGGCAGATTTATGGCTGCAAGTCCGACGGCGTCCGATGCACAAGCTCCGTGGGTCAGACATCCCATCCGGGAAGACGGGACTCCCTGTTTGCCTACTTCGACCAATCCGCCGGTTACGGATGACGATGAAAAGAGGGGAATTGCCAAAGGCAAGATGTATGAATACGGGGTGGATAATTTTGACACCTATCACTGCCCGGGAGATACATATCGGAAAAGCAAGTATGACGGAACAACAATTTTTCGTTCCTATGCGATCCCATCGGCCTTGGGCAGCGGCATAACCCGATTCCATCAAATCACTTCTCCTGCGACCCGGTATAACTTTGTGGAAGAGGGCGAAGGCAGGAATTTTAACTTCGGTGCCTGGGAGTTTTATACCCCCTGGGACTCTTTCAACGAGTTTAGAGAATGGTATTGGCGGGACCCGATTTCCATCAATCACGGCAACAGCGGGATTATTGGTTTTTGTGACGGGCATGCGGAAATACACGTATGGCAGGATTCGGACACAAAGGCCCGACTCGATTTTTACTTCAGCAATCCCTCTATTACGGATTATGGTTTTGGCGGCAACGCACTGAACACGGCTTTTGCTCCTTTCCGCACACCCGGTCAGAACAATGATACGCAATATATGGGGCGCGGCTGGGCCATTCAGAGTCCTACCCGCAAGTAAGAAAACCGATTGACGTGCAAAGTGCAAAGAAGCGGCTGGCTTCTCGCTGCCCGAAAAATCACCGCCGCAACTGATTCCTTTTTTGCAGCAGGCGGCGGGTGTTTTGTTCCCGGCGATTGGATAACCTCTCTCAAACGATACATTCAAATCAGGAGCGGACTGTGAACAAGCGTGATTTCTCCTCAAGAGTGTTTTGGACCGTATGGATGGCGGCGTGTCTGTTTGTTGGCCTGTCAGCGGCTCAGGAGGCTGCTTCCTCTGACGCAAAGGTCCGGGAGCCTGCGGCGGGGATGATTCCTCCTCTTCCGCCGGACCTGCCGGAGGCGATTCCGGCCTTTCCGGGGGCCTGGGGCGGCGGGATGTTTGCAACAGGCGGACGCGGCGGCAAAGTGCTCCTCGTAACCAGTCTGGCCGACAGCGGCCCGGGCAGTCTGCGGGAGGCGATTGAGACAAAAGGCCCCCGCATTGTGGTCTTTCGCGTGGCGGGCATCATTCATCTTCAATCCAACCTGGCCGTCAATCACCCGGATATCACGATTGCCGGACAAACCGCACCGGGGGACGGCATCTGCCTCGCCGGGGCCTCGCTGGATATCAACACCCACAATGTGATTGTGCGTCATCTGCGGGTTCGCCGGGGGATTACCACAGGCGGGCAGGGTTCGGACAACATCGGCGGAAACCCGCTTCATCATATTATTGTTGACCATTGTTCGACCAGCTGGGGACGAGACGAAAACCTTTCGCTTTACCGCGCGATGGTCGAGCAGCCCGACCCGAAGAATCCCGGAAAGACCAAAATGGTCAAAACGTCCGTGAAGAATCTGACGATTCAATACTGCATTTCCAGCGAAGGGATGAAGCCGGGCCATGAATTCGGCGGCACCTGGGGCGGGCAGGATTCAACCTTCCATCACAATCTGTTTGCGTGCAATACCGGACGCAATCCTTCCATCGGCATGGGCGGCGAGTTTGACTTCCGCAACAACGTCGTCTTCAACTGGCGTCACCGGACAATGGACGGCGGCGATGAGACCTCGCTGATCAACGTGATCAATAACTACTATAAGCCGGGGCCGGCAACCCTCGAGGATATGGTCAGCACGATTGTCCGGATTGAGCAGCGGGATATGTACTCGCCCGGCCGGCGGTTCCAGAACAGCCGATGGTATCCTCCGGCCGGAAAAAGGCCGGGCAAATGGTATATAGCCGGCAATCTCATCGAAGGGCATCCGGATGTAACGGCGGACAACTGGAAGGGAGTCAAACTGATGGAAGGACCGGGGACTCTCGAGATGGCCCGGGTTAACACGCCTTTTGAGGGATGGCCGGTCAACCAGCAGACGGCCCTGCAGGCCTATCAGGAAGTCCTGGCGAAGGCGGGGGCCACGCTGCCGCGGCGCGACCCTGTGGATAAACGCGTGGTGGAGATGGTGCGAACCGGCAAGGTGAGTTTTGAGAACGGCATTATCAGCGACCCCCAGCAGGTCGGCGGGTACCCGGACTATACTTTCTCACCTGACGAGGTGCCGGCAGATGCCGACAAAGATGGGATGACGGATGACTGGGAAACCCAATATGGGCTGAACCCGAAGGAGCCCTCTGATGCCTCTCTTGATTCAGACGGCGACGGCTATACCAACATCGAAGAGTACCTGAACGGCACCAATCCTCAGGAAAAAATCGACTATTTCAATCTGGATAACAACATAGACACGATCAGTTAGGGCTGCTGCACAGATGTTTCTGTGAAGGAGCGGAGAAAAAAAGAAACCGCGGCGGCAAACCGCGGTTTCAGGGATGCTTTAGGTTTTCGATGGGGTTAGAATTTTATCTTGAGTGCGGCTCCGACTCCCCAGCCCTCCGGTGTGGCGGACAGTTCGACGTTGGTATCCCAATTTTTCATCAGCTCAAACTGGGCCCCGATATATCCGCCCCAGTTGTCTTCGGCTTTGAGTTCGCCGGATTCCTTGAGCAGACTTCCGCCGCTGTAAGTGCCGCCGGTATAATTCGAAGTTGTTAAATGGTTTTTGATATCGCCGTCCAGATAGTAGTAGAAGGGGCCGCCGTACAGCTTCCAGCCGCCCATATTGATTGTCGGCCCCAGAGCAATCACCAAATCCCAGTATTCCACCATTGTTTTGAGTTTATTTCTTACAATGGTTCCTCCGCCGAGGTCTGCTGTGCTGCTCGTGTCCGCCTGATTATCAATCCAGTTCCATTTGGCGGCCAAACCCCAGTCGATTTTATCCTGTTTGAAGAAGGTGAATTTTGTTCCAAGCCCCCAGGCATAATCCGTATCGAGATTGGAAATGGGCCGGCCAAAGGGGGCGTTTGTGTCCATTTTGAGGTCGGCGGCACCAATAGCGGCGGTGATTTCCCACCAGGAGTCAATGCCGTATCCGAAGGAGATGTAGTGCCGATGGATTTTTAATTCGTCGATTTTGAGGGTATATCCATCTCTGCTGCTGCCGACAATTTCCCTGTCGGCGTTCAGCGTAAACTGTGTTCCCGGGACTTCGGTTTTCTCCAGCTCCTGCTCGGAATAGGCGTATTCATAGCCGGCGCTCCATTGGCCTTTGTCCAGTCCGGCCGTCGGTGTTCCGATAAAACCCGATGCCAAGACACAGGTTCCCAGTAGGCCCCAAATCAATCCTGCTGCAATCATCTTTTTCATTTCGTTCTCCTTGTCTCAAAGTTGTTGTTCATAAATCGAACATAAATCTTGCATCGATGCAGGTTTGATAAGGGAAAAGCGGATGTTTTTCAAGGGAATTTTTTGGGGCTTATCGTTATCCGGTTGTTTTTGGAGTGTCGGAGCAATCCATCCGGCGGCCGGTTCTTTCCTGATTTCGAGACAGGTACAGCTGTTCCTGAATCAGTTTTCGGTTGACGCTGATGAGGTCGGCCAGGATGCCGAGAACCCACAGGAGGAAGGTGAGAATCAGGAGGATGGCCGCCAGCAGGAGGGACTGCAGGTGTCCTCGCCCGCTGCCGGTGAAGAAGAAATACAGATACCGAATGCACAGGGCCAGGCCAAGTGTGCCCGGAACAATGGACACATAGAAAAATGTCCACAAGGGTTTGTAGGTGATATAGGAGCGCAGAATGATGGATGCGGAGCGGGCGATGTAGGCCGGGGTTGAAGAAATCAGCCGCGAAGGGCGCGTCTGGGGGTTGACGCGGATGGGTACCGAACCGATCCGCAGGTCCATATGTCCCGCCTGAATAATGGTTTCGAGCGTGTAGGTGTAGCGGTTAAAGACGTGCAGCTTCATTGCGGCCTCGGCGCTGTAGGCGCGAAAACCGCTGGTGGTGTCCGGAATGTCCGTACCGGAAAACTGGCGAACGACCCGACTGCCGAGCTGCTGGAGTTTTTTCTTGGACCAGGAGAAGTGTTCGATGGTTTTAATGGGACGGGCCCCGATAACGATGTCAAGCCGGCCTTCGAGAATCGGACGTATGAGGTCTGGAATACAGCGGCCGTCGTACTGATTGTCACCGTCGGTGTTGACGATGATATCGGCGCCGAGCTGGACAGCATAGTGAAGCCCCCTCAGAAAAGCGAAGGCCAGACCCCGGTTTGTGCCGAGCGGGAGGATATGATGAACACCCAGGCGGCGGGCGGTTTCAACGGTACGGTCGGTACTGCCGTCATCGATGAGGAGGTATTCAATGATGTCGATGCCGTCAATTTGCCGGGGCAGGTCGGCAAGAACTTGCGGCAGCGTGGCTTCTTCGTTATAGCAGGGGATTTGTATAATGAGCTTCATCTTTTATTCCTGCAACCGTTTTGAGTATATCGAAAGTCTGGAAAAAAGGCAATCGCCGGTTTGAAAAGGGTCGATTCTTCCAACGCGAATCAGGCGGATTTGTGAAATCGGCCGGCTGTACGCCGGAGCAGGTCGCGAGCGGTTTGGAGGAGAAAGCGGAAGTCATCGGCTTCGAACCGAAGGCAGCGGAGGGGGCGTTTGCTTTCGCGGAGATAGAAGAAAATCCACAAGGCTGCGGAAAGCCAGTAAGCCAATGTGCTGGCCAGAGCGGCGCCGATGATGCTCATCGATGGGATGAAGAGGAAATTCAGGACAAGATTGAGCAGGAACGTGGTATAGCCGTTGATGACGGCGTATTTGGGTTTCTGGCGGGCGGCCAAATCGCCTGCGAGGATGTCGGCGGCACCGACGACGGCAACACCGGCTATAAGGATGAGAAAGGGGGCGATGGAGCCTGCATAAGGTCGGCCCAGCAGAAGGGCGATGGCGGCGGTGCCGAGCAGACCATACGGCACCAGAGCCAGCAGAGAGATCAGCAGGGTCAGCCGAAACGTGCGGGGCACTTCAGCCTGGCGGTTCTGCAAATCGGAGGACAGGTGCGGCAGAAAGGCCATGGAGACGGCGTTGGGCAGCAGACGCATCCGCTCGGCGACGGAGACGGAAATCATATATTGGCCGACCTGCGCAAGGGGAACCATAAAACCGAGCATAACTTGGTCCTGATAGAGCACCAGGAAGGAGGCGATGTGGGATAAACTGACCTGCATCCCAAACCGCAGAGAGGTTTTCAGAAGCGAGCCGGTCTGGGTAAACCAGCGAAGATTCCAATAGGGACGAAGATAGGCAACGGCCAGCGCAATGCCGGGCAGGGTGCAGAGGATAAACAGCGTCATTGCCAGCGGAACGGTGAAGCGGCCGGCAAGGACGAAAATCAGCAAAAGAACCAGCAGCGAACTTGTTTGGATGAGCTGGACGCGCACGGAACGGTCGATTTGTCCGCAGCCGCGAACGAAGGTCATCAGGTTTTGGGCGAGCATAAAGAAGGGGATATATACGATGCTCAGCGTAATCAGCAAAGGAGTCATCTGGCCGAACTGGCCTTTGGGGAAAGGCAGGGCGAAGAACAGATATTCGAGGAGGATTGCTACCAGGGAACCGGCCAGCGAAAGCAGAACCGTCAAGAGAAACAGCTCGCGTCGGCGGTCCGGGTACAGACCGGGGAAGGCGGCGCTGCTGATATCCAGACCGAAACTGAAGATTTTGGTCAGAACCAGAGGAAGCAGCTGGGCCAGCCGGAGCAGACCGCGGTCTGCCGGACCGAGGATGCGCGCCGTGAGCATTGCAGCGGCCACCATCAGCAGCGAAAAAAGAACGTTGCCGACAAACTGTGTTTTAATGCTTTTTCCGAGCGAGACAGCCATGGAGAAAACCCTTTTCGGGATACACGGTAAAGGCGGCGCCGGCGTTCCGGCCGGCATCGGCAGGAACGAAAAAGTTTTCCGTATCAAATGGTATTATGTCTGTCGTTTTTTTCATAAAGTTTGTTTGATTGTAAGAAGCCGACAGAAGGGGGGCAAGTTTTTTCGGCGGGTTGGTTAGCCGCCGGGGCGAAATTGCTCCAGAAGGATTTGCAGGATTTTGATGGAGGCGGAGCCGTCACCGTATTCGGCGGTCTTTGGTTCGGATTGAGGACGCTGGAGGGAGGCGGCGGTTTGGGCGATTCGATGCGGGTCGGCATCAACGAGGATATTCCAGCCGTCGCGGACGGTTTCGGGCCATTCCGTTCGATCCCGGAACGTCAGGCAGGGAATGCGGAGGAAATAGGCCTCTTTTTGGACGCCGCCGGAATCGGTGAGGACGGCACGGGCGTTTTGCTCGAGGACGAGCATGGTCAGGTAAGAGACGGGCTCGATGAGCTGAATCTGCGGCGGGACGGGCAGGTTTGAACGCTGAAGGGCGGCGGCGGTGCGGGGGTGCAGGGGCAAAAGAACGAGCCCGACCGATTCGGCGATTCGACGCAGACCCTCGAAAATGTGGGCCAGACGATGCGGATTGTCGGTGTTTTCAGCGCGGTGAAGAGTTGCCAGAAAGTAGGTTCCCCGCTGGAGTCCGAATTGCGAAAGAATCAAAGATTGGCGGTCCTGAATTTTTTGGCGGTAATAAAGCAGGCAGTCGTACATCACATCGCCGGTCAGGTACACGCCGGATTCAATGCCTTCTTTTTTGAGGTTCTCGACGGCGGTCCGGGTGGGGCAGAATCGGTACCGGCAGATGTGGTCGGCGATGAGACGGTTGATTTCTTCGGGCATACGCTGATCGTAAGAGCGCAGCCCCGCTTCGATATGGGCGGTTGGGATGTGCTGTTTGACGGCAGCCAGAGCCCCCGCCAGTGTGGTGTTGGTATCGCCGTACACCAGACACAAATCGGGACGCTCCTGAAGGAGGACCTGTTCGATTTTTTCGAGCATCCGTCCGGTTTGGGCACCGTGTTCACCGCTGCCGACGGCCAGATAATAGGCCGGTGCGGGAATCTCCATTTCCCGAAAGAAGATGTCGGACATGTTTTCATCGTAGTGCTGGCCGGTGTGGACGATGGTTTCCTGAATCAGCGGCGTTTCAGAGCGGCTGTTGAGGGTTTGAACGGCCCGGCTGACGGCGGCGGCCTTGATAAATTGGGGTCGGGCGCCGAGGATGGTCAGGATGCGAAGAGGTCTTTTCATTGTGCGGTCTCCTGCCTGGGACGCCGGCGGTCCTTTCCTGCGGCCAGGTCTTCGAAGAGCGCCAGCATCCAGTCGGTCAGGTCAATACACTCGTCGAGCATTCGGCGGCGGCGGATTTGCCATTGGACTTTCAGGTCCGGCGTATGGAGCCACTTGGTCAGAAGCATCAGAAGTTTGTCAAAATCGGAGGGCAGAAAGCCGGCGGTCAATTCGTAGTGCCGGTCGAGGACGTTCAGGACGCTGAGCCGGCCGACAAAGGTATTGCACCGAATTGAGGGGGTGCCGAGCATGGCCGCTTCGACGCTCATGGTTTGGCTGTCGGAGACAAGCAGGTCGGCGAATGCCAGCGCATCGAGGATTCGATGGGGCGGGATGGGCAGCCGGTAGGGTTTCAGGTCCTCAGCGAGGTCGGATTCGGCGCTGATAAAGACGCGTCCGTGTTCGGCAAGCACACGGAGAATCTGCCGGGCCTGGTCGGGACTGAGCCCCTTTTGGCCGATGTCGTGATGGGCTTTGAGGGCAACCAGACGCATAAGAAAATACCACTGGTTTTCCTGCACGCCCAATTCCCGGCGGATGTCTGGGTCCGGCTGAAACCGCCGGGGGTGCAGGTAAGCCAGTTCGTGAAATCCCGGATAGGTCAGGTGTTTTCGCCCGTGGTTTTCGCCGGTCAGCCACTGGGGGGTAATGATGTAGTGGGCGAAGGGGTATCCGAACCGGACCATCAGAGGGATGACGGCGGCATCATCTTCTTCGAAGATGCAGGCGCGGGCGCCGCACAAGCGGGCGGCCGGACCGATGGAGACGGAAGTGCCCGCCATGATGTCAATCTTATGCCGGAGCCCTTTCCATGCGGCCAGTCCAGCAGCCCGGAGGGTTTCGAGGGCCAGCGTGGGCAGGCCGGCGGTGCCGCGGCGGGGAATCAGGGTATAGGGCCAGCCGGTGCTGTCGAGCAGCTGGGGCAGGCAGTCTTTTTGGCGGGCGATGATTTCGACGTGATGGCCGTTTTGCCGAAGTTCCGCAACGGCGTTTTTGAACAAATGAAAATGGGCCGGATGGAGCAGGTCGAACAGGATTTTCATTTGGTTCCCAATATTTGGCGTATGGCTTTCTCCAGCGGAGGGCGAAGGATGCCTTTTTCGGTAATGACGGCACTGATTCGCTCCGCATCCGTTACGTCGAAAGCCGGATTATACCCTTCCGCGTCGGGCGGGGCAATCCGCAGATTCCGGAACGAGCAGACTTCGTCCGGACTGCGATGCTCAATCGGAATGAATTGACCGGATGGGATAGACAAATCAAAAGTGCTGGTCGGTGCGGCAACGTAGAAAGGAATTTGGAAATGGGCGGCCAGAATGCTCAGGCCGAGCGTGCCGATTTTGTTGGCGGTGTCGCCGTTGGCGGCGATCCGGTCGGCCCCGACGAGCACGGCGCTGATTTTGCCGGCTTTCATCAGAGAGGCGGCCATATTGTCGCAAATCAGGGTCGGTCGGATTCCAAACTGACTCAGTTCCCATGCCGTAAGGCGGGCCCCCTGCAGAAGCGGACGTGTCTCGTCAACATAGACGCTGAAATGCTTGCCGTATCGGTGGGCGGTGTACAGGATGCCCAGCGCGGTGCCGATACCGGCTGTGGCCAAAGCGCCGGCGTTGCAGTGGGTCAGGATGCCGCCGCCGTCGGGGATAAGAGACTCGCCGTGTTCCCCGATGGCCCGGCAGGTGTCGATGTCTTCCTGAAGGATAGTGTGGGCCTGCTTGAGCAGATGTCGGCGGAGGTCCTGCACATCGGCCCGTGGGTTTTGTTCGACGAAACAATAGGCGGTCTTTTTCATTCGTTCCAGGGCCCAGAAGAGATTGACGGCGGTAGGACGGCTGACGGCCAGCCGGGCGGCGGCGTCTTCAATGGCGGTCAGGGCCCGCGAAATTGAATCGGGTTTGGCTTGGGAAAGGCCGATGCACAGGCCGAAGGCGGCGGCAATCCCGATGGCCGGTGCACCGCGGACAGCCAGGGTCCGGATGGCTTCCATTATGTCTTCAACAGTTCGGCACGGAAGGAACCGAACTTCAGCGGGCAGTTTGCGCTGGTCCAGCACCAGAAGAGTTCCGTCAAGGCCGCCGTCCCACTGAATCGTATGAAAAGGGGGCTGGAGCGGTTCCGTCATCGTCAGACTCCGAGGAAAACTTTGGCGGTACAGAAATAGATGAACAGGCCGGTGATATCGACGATGGTGGTCAGGGCGGGGCTGGCGACGACGGCCGGGTCGTGTTTGAATCGGGCAACGAGGAGCGGCAGAGCGGCCCCAATGAGCGTAGCCGTGATGACCTGAAGACCCAGGGCAACCGCAATGGCTGCAGCAATCATCGCCAGGGAGTAGCCGCCGGGGATTTCAGATGTGCGGGACAGGAAAAGAACCTTGCCGAAGGAAAGCAGACCGAGAATGACGGCAAGACCCAGTGAGACCTGAAATTCCTTCAGAAGCACTTTGAGAAAGTCTTTCGGCCTTAGCTGACCGAGGGCCAGGGCGCGGACAACCACGGTAGCGGCCTGGCTGCCGGTATTGCCGCCCGTATCGGCGACCATCGGCATATACAAAGCCAGAATCAGCAGATTCATCAGGGTTGCTTCGAAACTGTGGATCACGAGTCCGGAAACCAGTCCGAGAGCAGCCAGACCGACAATCCAGTAGACTCGTTTGGTAAAATGCTTCCACCAAGGCGTCTGAAGGTAATTGCTGACTTCGTGGGTACCGGCGATTCCCATGAACTTTTCCATATCTTCTGTTTGTTCCTGCCGGATAATGTCGATGGCGTCATCGTGGGTGACGATGCCGACCAGCACACCGTTTTCATCCACAATGGGGACGGCGATCAGGTCGTATTTTTCGATAAGCTTGGCGACGACTTCCTGGTCATCATTGACGCGGGCAAAAATGGCGTCGGTGTGCATGATATCCCGCACCAGCTGAGTCGGCTTGGCGGTAATCAGGTCTTTCAGCGAGACGAATCCAATGAGCTTTCGGTTTTCGTCAATCACATAGATATAGTAAATGGTTTCTTTGGACGGGGCCTGGAGGCGGAGCTGCTCAATGGCCTGTGCGACGGTCATTTCGGGGCGAAGAACTGCATAGTCCGTGCTCATCACCGCCCCGGCGGTGCGTTCTTCGTAGGAGACCAGTTTGCGGATGTCTTCCCGCTCGGCCTTGGCCACAAGCGGAAGAATCTCTTCCAGCAGGGATTCGTCGAGTTTTCGGACCAGGTCCGCCCGGTCGTCAGGAGGCATTTCTTCCAGCAGGCGGGCCATATCCTTTCGGCTCGGACCGGTCGCCAGTTCAACCTGTTTATTCAGGTCGAAAAAGGAGAAGATTTCGGCCCGCAGAGGGGGGTCGAGCAGGTGAAGGACCTGCCAGATTTCTGACGGCTCCAGACCGCTGATGAGTTCAGCGACCGTACCCGGATGATTCTGCTGACAGAACTTTTGAATCGTTTCCGAATCGTTGTTTGCCAGCAGTTCTTTCAGTTCCGGTATCAAAAGCGGATTGGTCATTCTCTGCCTCCCATGCTGCGGCAGCAAACCGGCCGGGGGCAGACGGAGAAGTTTTTAGATTATCTGCCCGGGTCTTTTTCCGGCCGCCTTGTCAGACCGCAACGGCTCTGAATTGTTCCTGCTTTCTGAAGATTTCCCCCATGCAGCTTTGGGGGCTGTCCTTTCCGTTGTCAACATTGGTTTTCGGCTTTCTGTCTTGGAAAACAGGAATTATACAGTTGGTCGGAAAGGGGCGCCAACGTCTGTTTTTCCGGATTTTTTAAAATTTTCAGGTTGTCTGTGAACTGCTGCGGTCGGAGAAGAGGCCGGGTTCCTGCAAGGAATCTGTCTGCCGCTTTCGACGACGGGACCGAGGCATTTTCCACAGCAAAAGGACCAGAAGAGATCCGAGGACGGCTGCCAGTGTGGAGAAAATCAGGGACCCTGTCCAAAGATAAATCCCGTTGAGAATCAGATGGGCGGATTTGGCTTCAAACCGGTGGGCATCCAAAAAGGAATGGATAATTCCGATATGTTCTATCAGGTATTTGCCGAGTTTCCAGGCGGCGGTATAAACAGGCAGGGCGGTCAGGGGGTTTGTAATCCAGCAGGCGGCGATGGCAATCGGCAGATTCACCTTCAGAAAAAGGGCTCCGATGACAGCCAGGGTCATTTGGAACGGTATTGTGGGGGTAAAGGCAATAAAAAGGCCCAATGCCAGCCCGCCTGCAATGGAGCGTCGGTCGGTCCGCCAGAGCAGGTCATGAAAGAGGGTTTGGCCCCAAAAACGGTGCAGGGAGCTTCCTTTGAGGGTTTGCCGAATCGAGGCCTGTTTTCTTCGCCAAAGACGGAGCCACATAATATTCTGAATTCTACGTTTTGAGCTTCGAGTTAATCCGGTCCAGAATGTCCGGCCTATCATAGAAAGATTTACAGAGGTGTCAATTTGGAAAAGAGAAGAAATCGTCAAACGCCCAGCAGAGCGGCAGCGACGTTAATGCTGTTGAAAAGAATATGGATAAAGATGGGCTGCCAAAGCGAACCGCTTTTTTCATAAGCGTATCCGAGCCCGATGGAGAGAATCAGCAGGGCGGCTATGTGAGTTGGATAAGGATGCATTCCGGCAAAAAGAGCGGAAACAGCAAGAATGGACACCCAGGGCTTTCCCAGGGCTGCCGTCAGGACGGATTGAAGAAGACCTCGAAAGAGCACTTCCTCGAACACGGGTACTACCAGCACGGCATTGACCACAATCAGCAGCCGAAGCCACAGCTGCGGATATTCCTGGAGGGCTGACAGGGACGTATGACGGTCCATTGTAAAATCCGGACCAAAGAGAAAACGACCGATTTGGGATGTTCCTTCGAGGGCAAGCACAATCAGCGGCAGCAGTCCCCAAAGAATTCCGGCTGCATTCAGCAAGTCTTTTTTGAGTCGGCGGAAATCCAGACCGAAGCCGACTAGTCCCCGGACAAAACCGAAATGGGCTACAGCCAGAAACAGGACTGTCAGGTGCAGATACCACAGAATAGTGCTTCCGTGGAGGGCGGCTTCGAGGAGAACCTTCTTCTGCGGCGGGACAAGCGTTTTAATGACCGACAGAATCAGGAAAGAACCGAGCATCCAGACAAACAGCTGCAGGGGGACAAACCATGTCGGCAGGCGGTGTCTGCGGACAGGGCAGCGGGTCAGCGGGTTGCCCCGCCGAAGGGAAACCATCCATTGGATTGTCAGCAGTCCGCCGAGAGCACAGAAGGTCCACCAAAGCAGAGAAAGCGTTCGGAGCGCAGAGGAGGCAGGGGCCGTTTCCTGAGCGGCCGCCAGCCAGCCGATGAATTGTCCGCCTGTCCCAGAGGGCATTTGCAATCTCTCCTGGAGGGTGTTATAGTGAAAAGCGGTTCATTTGGCAAAGGAAAAGCAGGATGGATATTTTTGAAATCGAAGGACCGGTACGCCTGGAAGGCGAAATAGAGGTAGCCGGCAGCAAGAACTCGACGCTGCCGATTATGGCGGCGATGATTCTGCCGGGCGGAGTGAGCACAATCCCCAATGCTCCGTATTTGGCGGACATATCCTCGTTTGAGACGCTGCTGGAGAGTATGGGGGCCCGGGTGGAGCGGACAGCCGACGGGGCTTTGCAGATTAACAGCGGACCGCTGGACCGCCCGGTGGGGGACTATGACATTGTGCGCAAGATTCGCGCCAGCATCTGCATTCTGGGGCCGCTTCTGGCTCGCTTCGGCAAGGCACGGGTGTCGATGCCGGGCGGCTGCGCGATTGGGGACCGGCCTGTGGATATTCATTTGCGCGGGCTTCGAGCCCTCGGGGCCAGGATTCATTTGGAGCAGGGCTATATTGTGGCCGAGGCGCCGGCGGGCGGGCTTGTCGGCACGCAGATTTTTCTGGGCGGGCCCTTCGGAACGACCGTGCTGGGAACGGACAACGTGATGATGGCGGCGGTCCTGGCCAAAGGCACGACGGTGATTGAATCGGCGGCCTGTGAGCCGGAGGTGGCGGATTTGGCTAACTGCCTGAACGCAATGGGGGCGAAAATCAGCGGCATCGGTTCCCCGCGGCTGGTGATTGAAGGGGTGCGGCATCTGAATCCGGTTTCCTATTCGGTAATCGGCGACCGGATTGAGGCAGGGACGTTTATGGCGGCGGCGGCGATTACACGCGGGTGTCTGCGGATTCGAAACTGCCCGATTCATCAGATGCTGGCGGTGACAGACCGGCTTCGCCATATCGGTTTGACGGTGGAAGAAGGACCGGGAGAATGTACGGTGCGCTACGAAGGACAGCTGCTGCCGGCCGATATTACCACACAGCCGTATCCGGGATTTCCGACGGACCTGCAGGCGCAGTTTATGGCCCTGCTGGCGTTAGCCAAAGGCAACAGTGTGATTACGGAAAAAATCTTTCCGGACCGGTTTATGCATGTGGCGGAGCTGAACCGAATGGCGGCTCATCTGCGCAAAGAGGGTTCCAGTGTGATTGTGGAAGGGGTGGAGAAACTGATTGGCGCGCCGGTGATGGCATCGGACCTGCGGGCGTCAGCGGCCCTGGTGCTGGCGGGAATGGCCGCTCACGGGCTGACCACGGTCCAGCGTGTCTATCATATTGACCGGGGCTATGAGAAAATCGAGGAAAAACTGAATCGGGTCGGAGCAAAAATCCGACGGCTTGCTGTGTAGAGTTTCATTCTTCGTTTGAATGAGAGGGTCTTATGGAGTGCAAACAGCAGAAGAATCTGAAGTTTTGCAGCTGCTCGTATCCCGGATGCGACCGAAAGGGCATCTGCTGCGAGTGCCTTCAGTATCATCTGAAAAATCGCCAGCTGCCGGGCTGCTGTTTTCCGCCGGCGGCGGAAAAAACCTATGACCGCAGTTTTGCGGCGTTTGCGAAGGCATGGAATCTGTAAGAAACACCTGCGGGAATCCCTGTCGGATTATTCCGGCAGGGCCTGCATCCATTCAGGCCACTCAGGTTCCGGAGCGTTGGTGTCGCTTCCCCGGTGCCATTTCATCTTCCAAAGGTTTTTCAGCCCTGTCTGGTGAACCCCTAAATCCAGAAACAGAATATTGGTGCGCCCGCTGTGCCGGGCGATAGCGAAATGACGCATCTGGCGAGCTCCGCCGCCGGTCAAATCGCAGTTGTTAAAGTCCCCGTTTTTCTCCGGCGGCAGATTGGTGTTGTCCAGAAAAGCCCGAATCCACATACTGTCCAGTACCAGCGGGATTTTGGAAGCACTTTCACCGACGTCAAATCGTCTCCAGTTCTTGGTCGTGGGAATGCCGTAAATTTCTTTTTCGGAAGAGGGAACGTGGCAGACCCAGCCGTTGATTCCGTAACTGCCGAGGGCTACGGTTTCCGAAGAGTGAGGATACTGAATGGGAAAAGCGGCAAACGGCTGGCCGGAATCGCTCGGCGGGTTAGAACCGGGCTGAGAGGCTGTCGGACAGCAGGAAATGCTTTTTGAGCCGGTATCGTTCTGGGCTTTCGAATCGGCGGCGGATGGCGCCATTTCCGAATAGGGCAGCAGGATTGTCATCCAGTCCCGGCTGTCGGAAGGCAGATACCCTTCGTTATCGTTGGAGTAGATGACCAAATAGATTCCCCACTGCTTGAGATTGGATTGGCAGGTAACTGTCTGGACTCGTCCCTGAGCTTTGAAGAGGGAGGGGATAACAATAGCCAGCAGCAGTGCAATCAAAAACACCACTACGAGCAACTCGATTAGCGTAAAACCGGTTTTTGAAGACCGGCTGCTCATAATCCTCCGGCAGGATTTTTCCCTTCTTTTTCTTTTCTTCTCCCCTGCTTTCCTGCATCCTATATCAGTCTTATAAAAAGTTCAATAAAAAAGTTGAAGGTTTAATATTATACATATATAAAAAGCAAGAGTATATCCTGTTTAATGGTCTCATAAAAAGCAGGATTATTTAGGTTTTGGTTGGTTTAGTTCTATTTTATTAATAATTCAAGATAGAGTATATTCTGTAGTTGAAAAGAAATTTTAAAAAAATTAAAAATTTTTAAAAAAGAGTCTTGAACTGCATAGGGAAAATTCCGTAGAATATAATAACAAGATTACCCTCCTCCTCCTAATGCCAGGTTCTTCAACCTGGGAAAAAAGCAGCGGTTGCCTCCTTGCCGCTGCTTTTCTTTTTTTTAAAGAGGTTCAAACTCTGCAATTTAACGAATTGATAGGGAATTATACTGATGTCCTTCTCATCCGTTTCCCGATAGGATTTTGATGCAGTTTTTCAGCATTTCAACAACCCCATAGCACTTTTCACAATCCTTTGGTAGATTATCAGGAACTCGGACGAAGTGTATCAAAAACCCGAATTGGACTGTTGAATGGAATCTTTGACATTATCGAGTCTGTGTGAGGTTTTGGGGCAATCCTGTTCCGGGCAGTTGGACAGAGCGGTAACGGGAGTAAGCATAGATTCCCGCACGCTCCAGCCGGGGGAGTGTTTTTTTGCCGTGCCGGGGGAACGGTTTGACGGGCATGATTTTCTCCATCAGGCAGAGCAGAAAGGGGCGGCCTGTGCTGTGGTGCAGAAGGAGCCGCCGACCGACCTAAAGATTCCGGTGATTCGCGTAGAGGATACGATCCGTTCCCTGGGGCAGCTGGCGGCATGGTATCGAAGACGGCTGAAAGCTCGGGTGATTGCAATTACCGGGTCCGTCGGCAAAACTACCACACGCCATCTGCTTCACTGTGTGCTCAGTCGGCGGTTTCGGTGTCGGCAGGCCCCGAAAAGTTTCAACAATCAAATCGGTGTGCCGCTGACGCTTTTGTCGGCCCAGCCGGACGATGAGATTCTCTTGGTGGAAATCGGAATGAATCATCCCGGTGAGATTGCCCCCCTGAGCCGGATGGCTTGTCCGGATATCGCCGTGATTACCCATATTGCTCCGGCTCATCTGGAAGGGATGGGTTCTGTAGCGGCCATTATTCGGGAAAAGACGGCGATTCTGGAGGGGTTAGCTTCCGGCGGAAAAGTTTATATTAATGGGGATATTCCGGATTTGGTTCGTTCTGTTCGCCTGCGTTCTTCCCATCCGGTCATCACCGTCGGTGAAGGACCGGAATGTATGGTTCGAGCGGAACGGATGCACAGCTGCGGGACGAACGGTCTTCTTCAGCTGGAAGGCCGGACGATTCGGATTCCCCTGGCCGGGATGGCCTCGCTTCGCAATTGTCTGATGGTTTGGGCGGTTTGTCGGGATTTGGGCGTTGGTTTATCGGACTTTGCGGAAGCAATCAAGACGGCCGGAGCCGCTCCGATGCGACTGCAGGTGGAACATGTGGGGCCGCTGACCGTGCTGAATGACTGCTACAATGCCAATCCGGCTTCGATGGAAAATGCGGTGGACTGCCTGATTCGAATGGCCCGCTCGCAGGGCCGTCGGAGTGTCTTTATTGCAGGGGATATGCTCGAGCTGGGGGCGGAGAGCGAAGCCCTACACCGTCAACTGGGGAAGTTTGCAGCAGAACAAGGTGTAGTTGTTCTTTTATCGGCGGGGCAATTTGCTCAGGTGCTGGCGGAGGGGGCGGTGCGAGCCGATAATCATTTGGGCGGCGGCAGCGTTCGGGTTGCCTTTGGTACGGTGGAAGCCCTCTGCAATAATCTGCATTTCTACATCCGGCCGGACGATATAATACTGGTTAAGGCCTCCCGCTCGGTCCGGCTGGAACGGGTTGTTGAACGGCTGCGGGAGCTGTTCGGCGGACGGCAGAGTGCCTCTTGAGAAACGAGGAAGAAATTGATTTATCATCTTTGCCAGTGGTTGCAGATTTACCGCATCGGTTTTTATGCGTATGAGGATGTGCTGTTTCGAGCTGTGATGGCGGCTCTGACCAGTTGGGGGCTGACGCTTTGGCTGGGGCCGAAGGTTATTCGCTGGCTGATGCGAAAAAAAATCGGTGATCGGCCCGAATTTCACCATGCCGCACTCAATGAACTGATGAAAGACCGCGCCAATACCCCGACGATGGGCGGAATCATCATTTTGACGGGGATTCTGACGGGGACTTTTCTGTGGTCGAAACTGACCAATCCGTTTGTGCACAAGGCGGTCATCCTGATGCTGTTTTTTGGATGGATTGGGGGATTGGATGATTACTGGAAACTGACCAACAAAGGGACTGGACAGAGCCGGGACGGACTTCTGGTCTGGCAGAAGCTGGTGTATCAGCTGGGCGGTTCCCTGCTGGTGGCCTGGTTTTTGTATTCAGATATGAGGGAGCTGGAGGATGCGCGCCTGTTGTGGCTTCCTTTTTATAAACACGGCATCCAGCTGGCGGGCTGGATGTTTGTGATTCTGTCGATGCTGTATATTACGGCTACAAGCAATGCGGTCAATCTGACGGACGGGATGGATGGATTAGCCTCCGGGTGCATCGGGATAGTTTCCACGGTGCTGGTGATTCTTTGCTATATTGCCTCGGAAACAATGGGGCGGGCGACTTCAATGACTTGGGCGGGGTATCTGCTGCTGCCGCGGGTGCCCGGAGCGGGCGAACTGTGCATCTTTTTTGCGGCGATTACCGGCTCGATTCTCGGTTTTCTGTGGTACAACTGTCCTCCGGCACAGGTGTTTATGGGAGATATCGGGTCCCTGCCGCTGGGGGCGGCGATGGGGTATGGGGCGATTGTGACCCGCAATGAGATACTCCTGCTGCTGATTGGGGGGGTGTTTGTGATGGAACTGGGCAGTGTGATTCTGCAGGTGGGATATTTCAAATATACCCGACGCAAATATGCCGTGGGACGCAAGCTGTTTAAATGTTCGCCGATTCATCATCATTTTCATCTGAGCGGCTGGTCGGAACCTCAGGTGGTAGTGCGGTTCTGGCTGCTGTCGATTGCGTTCGCAATTCTGGCGCTGGCAACCCTGAAACTGCGGTAAGATGATGCAATCCAAAACACTCTTCTGGTCGGCGGGGGCGGTTCTTTTGGTTTTATCCTTCGGGTTCCAGGGGATTCGCGGCATTTGGCAGCCGGACGAAGGATATTATATCGGAACAGCCGTCAATATGGATTTGCATCGAGATTACCTCATCCCTCGACTTGGAGAGGAAATCTTTCTGGACAAACCGCCTCTTTTGTATTGGGGGATTTTGGCCGGTCTGAAACTCTTTGGATACAGCGAATTTTCTGCACGGTTTTTCCTTGGACTGTGTTATGCACTCACCTGTTTGACGGTCTTTGAGCTTGGTCGGTCGTTCACAGGCCGCCTGCGGGACGGGGTTTCGGCTGCGGTGATTTATGCCACGATGATTCTTCCGTTTTCGGCGGCCAATTTTCTCACAATGGATACCCCGCTGACGCTGTTTACGACATTATCAATGGCGGCTTTTTGGAAAAGCACGCGGCCGGAAGAGATGCGAAAGACCCTTTGGAAAATCCTGCTGTGTGCGGCGGTCGGACTGGGATTCCTGACCAAAGGGCCGGCGGCTTTGATTCCGTGCGGGGCGATGTTTGTTTTTTTGCTGGTTCGCCGAGAAGTGATTTCTTATCTGCGGGGATGGTGGCTGCCTGCGGGAATCGTTGTTTTCGGGCTGATTGGGTTCCTCTGGTATCTTATTGTGAGTTGGCGGATACCGGGTGCGGCCAAATATTTGTTTGTCAGTCAGGTCTGGGGACGGCTGGTTTCGGATGTGTATCAAAGAAATCCGGGCCTGAGGGGGGCGCTGATTTATCCGCCGGTTCTGCTGCTGGGGACCTTGCCGTGGAGTATTGACTGGTTCCGTCATCCTGACGGGATTCGGCGGTACTTCCGCTGGGAGAGCTGGAAGCGACTGGCGGCAAACCCTTCTTCTTTGTTTTTGGCCTGCTGGATTTGTGTTCCGATGGCGGTATTAACCTTCGCCAGTTCCAAATTGGGACTTTATGCTCTGCCGGTATTTCCGGCCCTGGCCTTGGCTTCGGCACGGCTGATTCCGGCCTGGTTTGCGGAATCCGGATGGGGTCTTTCTCCCGAGGGTCGTAAGGCCCTTTCGTTTGCGGCGATTTGGGGCATTCTGCTTTTGGGCGTGCGGGCGGGGATGGGGTTTGTGCCGGTTCGCAATGACTGCCGTGCTCTATGGCAGGACCTGAAAACGCATTTGCCGAGCGGACAATACGAAATTGTCGTGGTCGGGGAGCGGGTGGACGGGCTTTGGTTTTACGGAGCGATGGAGGTCGAAAATATCACCCACGACGATACACCCTATCCTGCTTTTATGTCGCCGGAGACCGTGGAGAAGGAAGTTCAGGATATGCTGGAGGACGGTTTTCCGCATTTGTTTCTGCTTCCGAGTTCCGGGCATCTGCCGAAAGTGAAAATGGTTTTAGAAAAGACCGGCTGGGGGATTGATGAGATCCCACTCCGGCACGGTCGTCGGCTGCTGATCTGCACTCCGCTTGAGAACCGGCTTTGACTTGCGCAGCCGGTTGATTCTTTTTTAAGCGGACTGATGATTGGCGGCAGCCCCTACCCGGGATGGCTGGAATGCACTGTATTCGTCTGTGCGATGAACGTGCGGAGCAGGCCTAAAGGATTTCCGCCTTTCTTTTTAGTGGGATTTCAGCGTCAGCACAGCCGGTTTCAAATTGCCGCCGGCGGCTTTGATTTCGATGGTTCCCGCCTGTCTTTCCGATTGAACAATCAGCAGGCCGCGTCCGCGATAGGCGGGATACGTGTTTCCTTTGTGATTTTCATGGCAGGCGGGGTCGCCGTTTCCGACCGCCAGAATCCGGCCCGGACCGCAGATGTCAAATGACACAGAATCCGAAGCCGTCGGCACAACGGTTCCGCTGGCGTCCATAATAAGAAACTCTACAAGCGCTGTGTCTCTGCCGTCGGCCCGAAGCGCAGTGCAGTCGGGAATCAGGCGGATTTGCTCAGCGGCGCCGGCGGTGGTAAGGGTATATCGGCAGAGCTCTTTTTCCCCGTTTCTGCCGACGGCGGTCAATGTGCCGCTTTCAAAGGGTACCGGCCGGCGGATGGTTCGCTCGGGCACGCTCAAGGGAGCGGAAACCCCCAGCGACTTGTCGTTGAGAAACAGCTCGACTTCCTGACAGTTTGAGTAGATTAGCACCGTGACGGTTGAGCCCGCCGGCCAGTTCCAGTGGCTTTGCGGCTCCTGCCCGCGTCGAAAGCCGCCGCCTCCGCCCGTCGTCACGGCCAGATAGACCATCGGCCTGTCGGTCCACCAGGCCTGCCGCTGCCAGGCGATGGGTTTTTTCAAATTGCACAGGTCAAAGAGCCCCCGGGTCCAGCTGCGGACGGGCCAGCCGGCGGCCTCGCCCAGATAGTCATAGCCAATCCACAGGAATTGACCTGATACGTATGCGTTTTCGAGCACGGCTTTCCAGGCGGCAAAGGACATGCTGTTTTCGCTGCCGAGGATGCAGCGGTTGGGGTACTGCTGATGGTCCTGGGCGTACCGCTGCTCCTGATAATTGTAGCCGATGACATCCAGCAGGTCGGCAAAACCGACGAGGTTGGATACAGAGGCATTGGCCAGGGCGGCCGTGATGGGCCGGGTGCTGTCCAGGGTACGCACGGCTTCGGCCAGCGGGCGGGCCAGCTTGGTCAGGTTTTCCGCCGGCGGCTGGTCGGGCTTGTACTCCGCCCCCATGGACGGATGCGAAAACGGGTCGTTGGCGAAGTCAATCTCATTGCCGATGCTCCAGAGAATAATCGAAGGGTGATTGCGGTCGCGGCGGACCATATCCTGAATATCGCGAACGGCCCATTCTTCGAAGACCTTGCCGTAGCCGTCAAAGCCGGGTGTGCCTTTGTTCCAGCCCTCAATCCATTTCTTCTTGGGCGGGGTATATTCATCAAAGGCCTCATCCATCACCAAAAACCCCATCTGGTCGCACAGGTCCAGCAGTTCCGGTGCGGGCGGATTGTGGCTGGTGCGGATGGCGTTGCAGCCGATTTCCTTCAGCTGAGCCAGGCGGAAACGCCAGAGTTTTTCCGGCACAGCCGCCCCGAGCGGGCCGCCGTCGTGGTGAATGCAAACGCCTTTGATTTTTAGATTTTGACCGTTCAGGAAGAATCCTTCATTCGGGTCAAATCGGATGGAGCGGATGCCGAAGGAGGTGTCGAGTTTGTCAACAGGTTTTCCGTCCTCTACAAGAGCGGTTTCGAGTCGATAGAGAACCGGGTCATCCGGCGACCAGAGCCGAACGTTTTCGAGGGTAAAATGCCTGCGGTGAATGAGTTGTTTGCCGGGTTCAACGGTTTCCGGACTTTCCTGCTGAAAGACGCGCCGATTTTGGGCGTCAAAGATGGAGGAAACGATTTGGATGCGGGCGGCCTGCGTTCGGCCGTTGAGCAGGACGGTCTCGATGGACACGGCGGCCTTTCCGCCCTCCAGCGGTTTGGACTGGATAGAAACGCCCCAGGGCAGGATGCGGAGCTTGTCAGTGACAATCAGCCGCACATGCCGGTAAATGCCGGAGCCGGGGTACCAGCGCGAGTCGGCAAAATCGGAATGATTGACGCGGACGGCCAGCACATTCGGCCTGTCAAAGAGCAGATGGTTCGTCAGGTCATACTGAAAGCCGATGTAGCCGAAGGGGCGTTTGCCGAGAAACTGTCCGTTCAGCCAGACTTCCGAGTTCTTATAGATGCCGTCAAATTCAATCAGAACAGTCTTGTTTTTCCAGTCCAACGGCGAGGAGAAAGTCTTGCGGTACCAACCGATGCCGCCGGGCAGATAGCCGGTGCCGCTGGCCCATTGCTGACTGTAGGGGCCCTCAATACTCCAGTCGTGCGGCAGGTGGACCGCCCGCCAGGTGCTGTCGTCAAAATCGGTCTGCTGTGCACCGGCAGCGTCTTCTTTGAGAAACTTCCAGTCCCAGTCAAAATCAAGAATCTGTCGCGGACTTTCCGATTTGCCCGATGCAGACAGAGTCAGCAGAGTGTTTGTAAAGACAACGAGTGCGTACCTTTGTATTTTGTTGTGCAGCATATCCAATCTCCCGTCGATGAGTCTTTTGTATCCGAAGGCGGCCTTGTTGGCAAGAAAAGAAGCAGATGCTTTTTGTTTCAGGAAGACACATGTTCCCGTCGGTATCGGCCGGGGGCGCTGCCGGTGATTTTTCGAAACAGGCGGGAGAAGTAAAAAACATCCCGAAAGCCCACCTCGGCGGCGATTTCCTTGAGGGGTTTGGAAGTCCCCAGCAGGAGCCGCTGGGCCTGTTCCATTTTGCGGCGATTGACAAACTCAATCGGGCCGGCTCCCATCATTCGGGAAAACAAATTGGAAAAATAAGCAGGGCTTAACTCGGCCAGGTCCGCCAGTTCCGCCAGCGTGATCTCCCGGTGCAGATTCTGATGGATATGCCGCAGGACCCGCTGAAACCGGCTGTAGCCGCGCAGGGCGGTATCGGTTCCGGCGGGGTTGGCGGTTCGCAGAAAGGCGGCCAGAATCAGCCGAATCAGGGCGTTGGTTTCCATCAGTTCGGCGGCCGTCTTGGTTTGGCTGAGTTCTTCGCTGCGGCGCAGGACCGATTCGTAAATGGGCTTGTTGGCGTCGCGTTCAATCAGTTCCAGACCTGGGTTCAGCTCCAGCAGCCGGTCGAAAATCCAGCGTCCGATGCCGTATTTTCGGGCCTCAATCTGATAGTCGCAGTCCACCAAAGCAAACAGGTTTACGCCGTCCGGCAGAAATGTCGTCAGGTGGATGTAATAGTGCTCGAAGGTATCCGGACAGGACATATCTACTGTCGTAAAGGCGGGAATCAGATACAAAAAGCCGCTTTGAAGGGAGTAGGTCCGGCCGTGATGCCGGAGGGTGCCTTCGCCGTCAGTAATCAGATAAATCCTTGAATAGGGGCTGTTTACGTTTCGGTGGTTCCATTCCCGATGCACGCGGTACAGTTCGATGTTCAGGATGTTGATTTCCAGATTGTCCAGCAAATGCTTGAGCATAGGATAAGAATAGCAAAAATCAAAAAATAGTCCATAAATTAGAAAAATAATCCATTTTTTCCGGATTCGAAGCGAGGTATCTTATTCGCAGCTTTTGAGTACACTTGAAAGCCTTTAACCGTTGTATGGAGAGTTTTGGGGCATCTGCTGACCTAAAAATAATGCAGAGCCCCTGCGGCAGTTGATGTGTTCAGGAGGCCAGGATGAATTTTGACCATATCCCGCAGGCCGTTGAGCCCTCGAAGGTGCCCGTTCGGGTCTTGTACACGGGAGCGAAGATTCCGGCGATTGGGCTGGGTACGTTCGGGTCGGACCGCTTTTCCGCCGACCAGGTGGCGCAGGCCGTCGGCGAGGCGCTGGCGGCCGGATATCGGCATCTGGACTGTGCGGCGGTGTACGGCAACGAAAAGCAGATTGGACAGGTGCTGCAGTATTATTTCCGCAGCGGCCGGCTGAAACGCAGCGAGCTGTGGATTACCTCCAAACTCTGGAATGATATGCACCAGCGGGTGGAGGAGGCGTGCCGGCGTTCGCTGGAGGATTTGGGGCTGGACTATTTGGATTTGTATCTGGTGCACTGGCCGTTTCCCAATTATCACCCGCCGGGATGCGATGTGCACTCGCGCAGTCCGGACGCCAAGCCGTATATCCACGACAATTATATGAAGACCTGGCGCCAAATGGAGCGGCTGGTGGAGCAGGGGCTTGTGCGGCATATCGGCACATCGAATATGACCATCCCCAAGCTCAAACTCCTGCTGCGGGATGCCCGCATCAAGCCGGTGTGCAATCAGATGGAGCTGCATCCGCATTTTCAGCAGCCGGAGCTGTTTGCCTTTTGCGTGGAGCACGGCATTGTACCGGTCGGGTATTGTCCGCTCGGCTCGCCCGCCCGTCCGGACCGGGACCGAACCCCCGAAGATACGGTGGTGCTGGAAGACCCGGTGCTGCGGAAGATTGCCGCTCGGCGGTCAACGACCGTGGCCGCGGTGTGCATCCGCTGGGCGATTCAGCGGGGACAGATTCCGATTCCGTTTTCACTGCATCACTACGCCGACAATCTCCGTGCGGCGGTCAGCGAGCCGCTCAGCGAAGACGAGATGGAGCAGATTCGGCGGATTGATAAAAACTGCCGGCTGATTAAAGGGCAGGTCTTTCTGTGGAAGCCCAATCAGTCCTGGGAGGACCTGTGGGACCCCGCGGGCGAGATTACGCCGCCGTAAGAGCGGCTGCAACGGACCATCGGGCAGATAGAAAGGAGTCGGTATGAGGAAAACGGAAATATTGACGATGCTGGCGGCGGTTGTGCTGGGGGGCTGTGCCGAACGGGAGCGGGTGGAGCGGATGCAGACCGGGCCGTTTGAGCCGGCCTGGGAATCGCTGAGCCGCTATGAGACGCCGGAGTGGTTTCGGGATGCCAAGTTCGGCATCTGGGCGCATTGGGGGCCGCAGTGTGCACCGGAGCGCGGCGACTGGTACGCGCGGTTTATGTATATGGAAAATGCGCCGAGCTGGGCGGGCGATATTTTTGCCTATCATCGGCAGCGCTACGGCCATCCGTCGCAGTTTGGCTTTAAGGATGTGATTCATACCTGGAAGGCCGAAAACTGGGACCCGGACAAACTGCTGGCGCTGTATAAGCGGGTCGGGGCTCGCTATTTTGTGGCACTGGCCAATCATCACGACAATTTCGACAACTGGGACAGCAAATACCAGCCGTGGAACTCGGTGAAGGTCGGCCCGAAAAAGGATTTGATTGCGGGCTGGGCGGAGGCGGCGCGCCGGCAGGGCCTGCGCTTCGGCGTCAGCGTCCACGCCTCGCACGCCTGGACCTGGTATGAGCCGGCGCAGGGAGCGGACAAAACCGGGCCCTATGCCGGCGTGCCGTATGACGGCAAGCTGACGAAGGCGGACGGCAAAGGGCTCTGGTGGGAAGGACTGGACCCGCAGGATTTGTACGCCCAGAATCATCCGCGCAGTGCGGATGCGGAGGACCCTTCGGCGATTCACCGCCAGTGGGACTGGGGAAACGGCGCCAGTGTTCCGGATGAGGCGTACTGCCGCAAGTTTTACAACCGCACACTTAATTTGCTCAACCGCTATCGGCCGGATTTAATTTATTTTGATGATACGGCCCTGCCGCTGTATCCGGTCAGTGATGTCGGTCTTCGGATTGCCGCCCACTATTACAACAGCAGCATCCGCTGGAACAAAGGGAAGCTGGAAGCTGTGCTGACCGGCAAGGTGCTTACGCCCGAGCAGCGGCGGTGCATGGTCTGGGATATTGAGCGCGGCACCAGCCCTCAGATTGAGCCGCTGCCGTGGCAGACCTGCACATGTCTGGGCAGCTGGCACTATGACCGGCGGATTTACGAGCAGCGCCGCTACAAAAGCGCCAAGACGGTCGTTCAGATGCTGGTTGATATTGTCAGCAAAAACGGCAATCTGCTTTTGAGTGTTCCGCTTCGAAGCGACGGCACGCTCGATGCCGAGGAAGAGCGGATTCTGGAGGAGATTGCGGCCTGGATAGATGTCAACGGAGAGGCGATTTATGCAACGCGTCCATGGAAGGTGTATGGAGAGGGGCCCGCGATGAGCGAAGCGGCTCCGATTCGGGGGGCCGGATTCAACGAAGGACGCGGCAGACCGCTGACCGCCGAGGATGTCCGCTATACGGTCTCTAAAGACGGACGGACGCTGTATGTGTTTCTGATGGGAAGACCCGCCGCCGGACAGACCGTTGTCCTGAAAACGCTTCGGCTGAAGAATGCGTCCGGTCAGGGACGTGTGAACCTTTTGGGATGGGCCGGGCCGATTGACTGGAGCGTCGATTCGGCGGGGCGGTTGACGGTGACATGGCCGGCGATGGAAACAGAGCGTCCGTTTGACGCCTTTACCTGTGTGCTGAAAATCAGTGGGTTTGAAATGGATGTGCAGGAATCTGATGCAGGGGAAAAATTATGAAAGGAAAGATGAAAGGGGCGATTCTGCCCGGCAACAGTACCGCGGTTCTCAAAGAGTTTGACATTCCCGTACCCGGACACGGAGAAGTGCTGATTCGGATGAAATCCTCTACGATTTGCGGCTCGGATATTCGTTGTATTTATCACGAGCATCTAGGGAAAGGTCCGGAGGGCTATCAACCCGGGATGATTGCCGGACACGAGCCTGCCGGACAGATTGTCGAGACGGGGCCGGGATGTCGGCGGTTCAAGGAAAGCGACCGGGTGATTGTCTATCACATCTCCGGCTGCGGGCTGTGCAATGACTGCCGGCGCGGGTACTACATCTCCTGCACCAGCCCGTATCGGCGGGCCTACGGCTGGCAGCGGGACGGCGGGATGGCCGAATACCTGCTGGCCGAGGAGAAAGACCTCATCGCGCTGCCGGATGAGCTGAGTTATTCCGACGGGGCGCAGGTGGCCTGCGGTTTCGGCACGGTCTATGAAGGGCTGGAGAAAATCGGCGTCTGCGGCAACGATGCGGTTCTGATTACGGGTTTGGGGCCTGTCGGCCTTGCGTCGGCGATGCTGGCCCGTGCGATGGGTGCCCACAAAATCATCGGGATTGAAGTCATTCCAGATCGGCTGCGGATTGCCGAACAGCTGGGGCTGTTTGACGTTCTGCTGCCGGCTGGACCGGGGAACGTCCAGCAGGTTCGCGACCTGACCGGCGGGCACGGCGTCGAAAAATCTGTGGACTGCTCGGCGAATGAAACGGCACGGCTCACCTGCATTCAGGCGGCCCGCAAGTGGGGTAAAATCGTCTTTCTGGGTGAAGGCGGCACCTGCCGGTTCCAGCCGTCGCCGGATATTATTCACGACCAGAAGACGATTTACGGTTCGTGGGTGACGTGCCTGTGGCGGATGGAGGAGCTGGTCGAACGGCTGGTGCGCTGGAAACTGCACCCCGATCGGCTGATAACCCACCGTTTTGCCCTGGCGCAGGCGGCGGAGGCCTATGCGCTGATGGCCTCCGGCCGCTGCGGCAAGGTGGCCGTTGTTTTTGATGAAGAGCTCAAATAAACGTTCGGCTTTTTACGAGCCGGCGTTTGTGTTTTAGGGCTTGAGCTGGTGAGAAATCAGCCACAGGACGGGGGCCTGCCCGTGCAGGTCGCCGACGACGCGCGGCCGCTTCAGATAAAACTCAATGTCATCCTGCTGGCCGGTGCCGACGCAGACCTCGCGGACATTGCCTTCCCGGTCCACGTGGGCAATCAGGGCCTTCTTGGCCGCTTCGACAGCCGGCGCATATTGTGATTTCTTCAGCCAGCCGTGTTCGACGCCGACGGCCATCGCATAGGCGAACATCGCCGTGCAGGAGCTTTCAGGCCACGAATACGGATAATCCACCAGCTGCCTCCACATCCCGTTGTCGGATTGATAGCGGAGCAGCGAGGCCATCATCTTTTTGTAGCCGGCCATAATTTCGGGACGGAGCCGGTGGTCGGCCGGCAGCGAGCTGAGCACCTCGGCCAGCGAAGAAGCCACCCAGCCGTTGCCGCGGCCCCAGAAGTAGTGGAAATCGGGCCCGTGGAAGAACAGACCGTTGGGCTGCTGGAGCTTCTTCAGGTAGGCCGCCAGCTGCATCGCCGCCCGGTCGGCGTATTTGGGGTCGCCGGTCGCTCGATAGGCCTGAATCTGGAGCATTCCGACCATATACATATCGTCAATCCACCAGCGGGTCTGGCTGGTCAGGCCGTCCTCCTGTGTGGTTTCCCACTGGCTGTCGGCGAAGGTCAGACCCAATTCAAGCCAGCGCTTGTCGCCTGTAATTCGGTAAATCTCAAACGGCACGATGCCTTCGACATTGTGGTCCACGTGGGAGTGGCGTGAAATCAGAATGCTGTCCGGTTCCAGAAATTTTTCATAGCGGGCGATGATTTTTTCAAGCAGGGCCTTGTCGCCGGTATAGTCGGCAAACCGCAGGGCCCCGACGGCTGTACAGGCCTCGGCATAGTGAAGCCCTTTCCCGGGCCGATAAAGCGAATAATCCTTGCGGTCCAGCAGATTCTGGACGACACGCCGGCCGACTTCCTTCAGTTCCGCCTCGGAGGTCGGTTTGGTTTTTTTCGGAGCAGCGGCACAGGAAGCACACAGCACCAGTCCGGCACACACAATCGGCAGCATTCGTTTCATCATCAGTCTCCTGTAAAAGAAGGTTATCGATTCTCCGATTCCGTCAGTCGATAGCTCACAAAGGCAAATTCCCGGCTGTCGGGCGACCAGGAGGGCACATTCAGGGTCCCCTGTCCGCCGAAGAGCCGTGTCAGCATTCGCGGCTCCTCTTCATGGTCGGTCGGCAGAAGCCGCAGGGCAATCTCCTGCTGAGCCGGGTGGCCTTTGACGCTTTTGTGATATGAAAGAAAGACAATCCATTTGCCGTCCGGCGACGGATGCGGGAACCAGTCGTTGTACTGGTCGTCGAACGTCATCAGGACGGGGTGGGTTCCGTCGGCGTTCATCCGCCAGAGAAACATCGGGCCTTCCCGGTCGGAATTGAAGTAGATAAAGCGGCCGTCGGGAGAATAATCCGGCCCGTCTTCGTGGGCGGGAGTGTTCGTCAGCTGCCGCTCCGGGCCGCCTTTAAGGTCGATGGCATAAATATCATATTGCCCGCTGCGCTGAGCACAGTAAACCACGGTTTTCCCGTCCGGCGAAACGCCGTGCCAGTAGGACGGACCCTGCGGAGTAATCAGCCGGGGTCTGCCCCCTTTGGAAGGCACGCGGTAAATCTTTGATACGCCCTTGTCATCGTGGCTGAGAAAAATCCATTGGCCGTCCGGTGAGAATCCGTGGTCGTTGTTGCACCGGTCGGCAAAGCCGGTATTGAGCCGTTTGGGCGTGCCGCCCTCGACGGGAATGGTATAAAGCCGTCCGGCGCTGTTAAACAGCAGCGTTTTGCCGTCGGGCGACCAGTTCGGGGCCTCCATATGCATTTCGGTTGTCGAAAAGACGACACGCCGCCGTCCGGTTTGGATGTTGAAAATTTCCAGACTGCTTTCGAGCATCCGGTTTTTCTCCTCAATCAGCCCCCGCGTTCGGATGGATACGTTTTTGAAGACGGCCTGAGCTGTCTGCGTGTTGTCATGCGAGCAGACAATCAGACCGGCGTAAACGGGTTCGCTCATCGGGACGACGACCGTGCCGACCGATTCGAAGGTTTTGCCGTCTTCGGAGACGGACATCGTGAAAAGCCGGCCCTGTCGGACCAGGCGGATGTACGGGGGATTCGGCAGGCCGCAGGGCACCTCCATCGTCGGGCCGTCCTGCATCCGGCGAAACTGCAGCGCCGCGGCGCCGCTGCCGTGAACGACGGCATCGACATAAGCCGCATCGGGAGCCATGCCCTGACGAATCATCCAGCCGGCCTTGCGGTGGGGGTGGGTGCCGGCGGCCCATTCGACCTGAGCGGTCAGTTCGACATCGCCGACGATTTCCTTCCAGGCGAAGTGAAAGGCGTCGCTGTGATACCAGATGTTTTCGCCGCTGCCGGTCACTCGGTAGAGTCCGCCGGAGGGGTCATATTCGGTTCGGCCGGCGACAGCGGTTTCGCCGACATCGCGCGAGCCCTCAAAAAGCCCCAGGGAAGAGCCGCTGCACGCACAGCCGAATGCGGCGGCGCGGAACAGAAGGACGGCCGAAAGCAGAACCCCCAAACACGGCAGGGCGGTTTTGTGTCCAAACACGGTCTGGTTTCGGCTTTTTCGTTCCATCGGTTCTCTTCCCGGCTGACCTGTCCAGCCGCCGAGATTGTAGCCGACCCGCCCCGTTCACGCAACCTGTTTGTCTGAGTTCGCTCAGCGGGACAGTTCGATGTGTCTGAGGAAGTGGTCGTTGTCGGGCGAGGGGTAGTCCTGCCGGAAGTGGACGCCCCGGGATTCCTTTCGCTCTTCGGCGGCACGGGCCATCAGCAGGGCCAGCGTGAGCATATTCTGGCATTCCCACCCGAACGGCGTATCAAAGACCTTGTCCATCACATAACGCTGCCAGAAGCGGATAATCTCCTGGGCTTCGACCAGCGGTGTTTCCCGGCGGGTGATGCCGACATTGCGCCACATCAGGGCCCGCAGCGAATTGCGGACGTCGTCGGTGTCCAGATGACTGCGGCCGGAATGCGCAATATGAAATTCAATTCGTTTGGGACGCAGGTGTGTTCGCGGGCGTTTGAGGCCTTCGGCGGCGTGTCGTCCTGCAATGCGGCCGTACACCAGACCTTCCAGCAGCGAGTTGCTCCCCAGCCGGTTGGCCCCGTGCAGTCCGGTAGAGGCCGCTTCGCCGCAGACATAAAGGTTGGCAATGTTCGAAGCGGCGTTTCGGTCCACCTTGACCCCGCCGATGAGATAATGGGCGCTGGGACGCACGGGGATCATCTCCCGGCTGATGTCGATGTCAAAGGATTCGCACAGTTCGCTGATGACCGGAAAGCGCTTGCGGAAATGCTCTTTGTCAAAGTGCCGGATATCCAGATAGACATGAGTCGAGTTGGTCTTGAGCATCCGGTCGAGGATGGCCCGACTGACGACATCGCGCGGGGCCAGCTCCGCATCCGGGTGGTAGTCTTTCATAAAGGCGTTTCCGTCGCGGTCGCGCAGGATGGCGCCTTCGCCGCGCAGCGTCTCGGTAATCAGGGCACGCGAAGCGCCGGCGATATACAGCGTTGTCGGGTGAAACTGCATAAACTCCAGGTCCCGCAGGACCGCCCCCGCGCGATAGGCCATCGCCAGCCCGTCGCCGGTGGCGTTTTCCGGGTTAGTGGTTTCCCGATACAGCCGGCCGGCGCCGCCGGTGGCCAGAATCGTTCGGGCCGCCCAGATGATTTGCAGGGCGTTGCCCGCCCGATGCCCGATAACGCCCAGGCATTCATTTTCGTCATTGGTCAAAAGGTCAATGGCGAAGAAGTGCTCGAGGATGCGGATTTGCGGCATCGAATGCAGTTTTCGAATCAGGCCTTCGGCGATGCCGCGGCCGGTGGAGTCGCCGTGGGAGTGGATGACGCGCGGGTGCGAATGGCCGCCTTCGAGTGTGGCGTCCAGAATCCCGTTGGTTTTGTCGAATTCCGTCCCCCAGTCCAGCAGTTCCCGAATGAGGGCCGGGCCTTCCGAAACGACCTGCCGGACAACCTCGGGCTCACACAGGCCGGCGCCGGTCGCCATGGTGTCGGCGATGTGGCTTTCGATGCTGTCTTCATTCCGCACCACGGCGGCAATCCCGCCCTGCGCATTCCAGGTATTCGAATCGGCCAGCGTTCCCTTGCAGACCAGCGTCACCGAAGCGCCGCATCCGGCCGCCTCGATGGCCGCACGCAGTCCCGCTATGCCCGAGCCGATAACCAGACAGTCCGTAAAGAACTGCTGCGTGGACAAGCTGTCAATCGGCACCAGATACCGCCGAAATTCCGGCTGCTTCGAAGGCATTCGTCATCCTTTCTTGTTTCAATAGGCATCCTCTGACCCCACACCGCGCAGACCGGACGGTGTTCGTCCGCTGGTCGGCGGCTTTTTACGAAAGTTTAACAGGCCGCTCGTTTTCTGTAAACATTGTTCTGTATAGTCGTTTGCATTGCAGAGAATATTCACCCCCCGCAGGGGCTGAAATCAATCAGACAACCAATCAATTTGGAAGAGGAGACAGGAAGATGAAAAGAGTTCTGGCGGGAATGATGCTGCTGGCGGCGGCCGTACAGTCCAAGGCGGGAATCTTTATTACCGAATGGATGTACGACGGGCCGGGCGGCGAGTTTGTGGAGTTTACCAACATCGGTTCGACGGCTGTCGATATGACCGGCTGGAGCTTTGATGACGACAGCCGGACTCCCGGCAGTGTGAATCTGAGCGTTTTCGGACTTCTGGCTCCGGGCGAATCGGCGATTCTGACGGAAGCAAATCCGGCGGCGTTTCGGACGGCCTGGAATCTGGGGGCTCAGATCAAAATCATCGGCAATCTGACGCACAATCTGGGCCGACGGGATGAAATCAATCTGTATGACAGCCAGGGCAGTCTGGTCGATCGGCTCACCTACGGCGACGACACCATCGGCGGACCCCGCACCCAGAATTGCAGCGGCAACATTCTTGTGCAGAATCTGGGCGGAAATCTGGCAGCGGCCGCGGTACGGTCCGCTGTCGGCGATGCCTTCGGTTCCTATGCCTCCGGCGGAGGGGCTGTGGGCAATCCCGGTTATTACTATGCCGCCATTCCTGAACCTGCCACGATGGGAATTCTTGGAGTTGGTCTTGCGATGATTCTCGGGCTTCGGCGCCGCGGATAAGACTCCAGCAGCTACTTTACTTCATCCGGTGTAAGACGGTTCACAAAGCCGTCTTACACGTTTTCAGAAGGGAGCAGGTCATGAAAAAGGTTATGGTGCTTGTTTTGGGTGTTCTTCTGGGCGGTGCAGCCGGTGCTCGGATGGTGATAACGGAATGGATGTACAGCGGCGTCAACGGAGAATTTGTGGAGTTTACCAATGTCGGTACGACGTCGGTGGATATGACCGGCTGGAGTTTTGATGACAACAGCCGCACGCCCGGCAGCGTCGATTTGAGCGCATTCGGTCTGGTCTCACCCGGCGAGTCTGTGATTTTGACCGAGGCCGATGCGGCGGCGTTCCGGACGGCTTGGGGGCTGGGGGCGTCTGTGAAAATCATCGGCAATCTGACGCACAATCTCGGGCGAAATGACGAAATCAATCTCTATGACGCCGGCGGAGTGCTGATAGCCCGTCTGACCTACGGCGACCAGGACTTTCCGGGCACGATTCGCACGCAGAATACCAGCGGAAATGTTCCGTCATCCGATTTTGACAAGCAGACGGTTCAGGCATCCTGGGTGCTTTCTTCGGTCGGCGATTCGTACAATTCCCGACAGTCCGCCGGCGGCGATATCGGAAATCCCGGCTTTTATCCATTGGCCGGAACAGTGATTCCGGTCGGCGGCCTGATTGTCAATGAGTACAGCGCCGTCGGCTCGGAAAAATACCTCGGCAGCGAGCTGTATGCGGATGCAAACGAGGTGGATGTGTACTTTCAGGCCCTGGCGGACGGCAAACATCCGGGCAAACTGACCGGTGTGCTTCCGAACGGCCGCATCCAGGGCAACGGCAGCGACTGGATCGAACTGGTGGTGACGCGCGACGGCTTGGATATCCGCGGCTGGGAAATCCGCTGGGCCGAGACAGACAAAATCGGGGCTCCGGAGGCTGACGGAACGGATATCTGGTACGGCGACGGAATGGTGGAGCAGGGCATTCTCAAGTTTTCCAATCACCCCGTCTGGTCCAACCTTCGGGCCGGAACGATTCTGACGCTGGTGCAGGAACACACCATCTATGTGGATACCGTCAACGGCAACCGGACCTATCAGGTCGCTCCCGGTCAGACGCAGGCGGTGATTCATCTGGGAACGGATTTAAGTTTCAACCCGGCTGCGGGCGACTGGTGGCTCAATGTGAGTGTGCGTCAGGAAGCCGAAAAAACCGACCCCAACGCCCGGCTGGTGACCTCCGTTCACAATGTGCTCAATCACGCCGTGTGGGATTTCGGCGTGGGCAATGATAACTGGGAAGCGCGGATTGTGGATGCAGCGGGACGTCTGATTTGGGGGCCGGTCGGCGAACATCTGGGGCCGCAGTACTGGGGCGGCGCGGGGTTGAGCTCCACCGAAGTCGCCCGGCTGGAAGCCGACCCGTCGGCGTCCGTAACCGGTGCGTCCTTTGATGATGCCTCCTCGAGCTCTTTCGGAATGGCCAATCGATGGGCGGAGATGGTTCAGAACTTTCGCCTGCTGCGGGGACCGTATCGGCCGGCGGATTGTTATGAAACCCTCGCACTGGGCTACGGCAGTCCGCTCGATGTCAATCGGGACTGCCGGATTGACCTGACGGACTTTGCAGGGTTTGCCTCGGTGTGGATGAAATGTGTGGATCCGGAGGATGCCTCCTGCTCGACACCCTGGGCGAATTAATAAACTTTCCTCCACATAAGTGAATGCGGTTGTTCGTATGTCCGTCCAGACAGCGGACATGCGAATTTTTAAAAGGATTAGAAGAATGGAAACGGAAGGATGCAGATGAAGCGAAAAGGATTTACGCTGATAGAACTGCTGGTGGTCACGGCCGTGCTGGCGCTGCTGCTGAGTATCCTCACACCGGCCCTGCGCAAAGCCCGGGCCTACGGCAGGGCTTTGGTCAGTCTTTCCAACACGCGGCAGTGGGGAATGGGCGCGATGATGTTTGCGGCCGAGAACAGCAATTTCCTTCCCTGGGAGGGCAACAAAGACGAAAACCTGGGTGACAATTTCTTCAATCCGAAATGGTGGGCCAACGCCGTTCCGCCGATGCTGGGCCAGGAACCCTACCGAAGCATCAGTGAACAGGCAGTTCAAAGCGGGGGGACCGTTCCGCTGCCGCCGTGCAAGTCGAGCATTTTTATTGACCCGGCGGCCCGTTTCCCGGAGGGTTTTACCCGCAGCGCCGTGCGGTTTTATGACAGCATTGCCAATTATGAATATCAGCTTTTCTTCTGCTATGTCTGGAACTCGGAGATGAACAACGGACCGACCGCCAGTGTGCTGGATGATATGGAAGAGGTCAATCTGACCCGGATTCGCCAGCCCGGCCAGACGGTCCTGATGCTCGAAATGCGCACGACCAACGACGAACTGGACAAGTCGGATTACAATTATTATCGAACCCGTTCGCTGCTGGGCCGGCACCGCGGCGACTGGAAGCGGTTCGCCCGGCGTCATCTCAAAGGCGGCCATATTGTCTTCTGCGACGGGCATGCGGAACGCGTGGATTATGAACGGGCGACAACCAACCGACAGGGCTCGCGGAATCCGGATTACCCCGGCGGAAACTGGAATCAGACGGACTTGATTTGGAATGCCTTCGGCCCGTCAATTAAATGAGCGGCGCAGACCGTCCGGAACCGAAGTGAGCGGAGAAAAATTCAAAAAATTTTTTCGCGTCTGATAAAAAAGCCGCTGCGAACGTCAAATAAAAGTTTGCGCAGTAATACTGGAACACAAAATTATTTATGTTTTTTCAGGCGATTGCCGAAATACCAGACAGCAAGTTAATGGCTCTTAATCAGTGACCCAAAAGGCCATCTTAGCCGGGGAAGGGACGGCGAAAAGTGACCCGCACACAAGGCTGATGGTAAACGCCCGCCGCAAACCTCAAGGCCCGCTAAGCCCTGTACGAGAAGAGCCATTCAAATCAAAGAAGGGAGAGCATCGGCGGCCCTCCCTTCTTTTTTTGTCTGCTCAAACTCGATATACTCCACCTTGAATGCGCCCGCAATTTTTTTGATAATTTCCTCCTGAAACGGTGTCTATAAAAAAGGAGAGCAGAAAGGAGTTTTTTGGGCGGCGGCGGAAGACAACCTAGTGCAGCAGGCCCAGCAGGGCAGCCGGCAGGCCTATGCGGATCTTATCCGGACATACTATGGGTCTGTCTATATGGTTTGTTTGGGGTATTTGGGAAATCCGGCGGATGCGGAGGATACGGCTCAGGAGGTTTTTTTGAAAGGATATACGAAAATTCGAACCCTCCGCCGTCCTGAACAGTTTGAGGGATGGATTCGACGGATTGCCAAAAATGAATCCCGAAATTTCCTTCGCCGCCGGAGGAAAGAGACGTCCTTGTTTTCTTTTCCGGCGGAGATTTTTGCCGCAAAAGATTGTTTGGAAACATCTTACGAAGAACTTCAATCGGCGATTGCCGGGATGCCGGCGGATTTGCGCGTGCCTTTGCTGATGTACTATTTTGACGGCCGCAAAGCCGACCACGTGGCCCAGGCCCTCGGGGTGTCCCGCATCAGCATTTATCGGCGGCTCAAAGAGGCCGTCGGGCTGCTGGGCGAGGTGCTCCGGAAAGGACGGGAAGGATGAAGGACTCCTGCCGCGACATTCGCGAACTTCTTGCAGAACGGCTGCTGGGGCCGCTTGCTCCGGCGCAGCTGGAGCGGCTCGAACGGCATCTGGAGGGGTGTGCTGCCTGCCGACAGCTTGCCCAGCGGCTGGAAAAACACGACCGGTATCTTTCGGATTGGAGCCAAATGATGCGTGCCTATTTGTCAGACAAGGCGGAACGGGCCGCGGAGGCCTTTCTGGCGGCCGGACCCATTCGGCAGACCCGTCCGCTCCGCTGGGGCTGGATTGTTTCGGCGGCGGCGGTGGTGATGGCAGGGGCGGCCGTTTGGCTGATCCAGCCCAGCCGCAAAGACATCGAATTCCGGCACGAACTGTTCAAAGGGAAAGAAATTGTGTCGGAACCGGCTCCTGCCGACCGGATTTCCGCTGTGCCGGTCGTACGAAATCAGGGGCAGCTGGAGGAACAGACGAAAATCCAGCTCCGGCAGGCCCGGTATTTCTTTGAGACGAAAAATATCCCGGCCCTGGCGGCGCTGTTTCAGACCGGCACGCAGCCGGCCCGCCTGGCGGTGCTGGATTATCTGGCTCAAATCAATACGCCCGAGGCCCTGCGGGTACTGGAAGACCTGCAGAAACAGTCTGCTCCGCCGCCCGCCGAGCCCAATCAGCATTCTGCGATTGTGCCCCGCGCCGGTTCGGTGCCGGGTGCTGCGAAAAAGCAGACCGAACCGCCGGCCGCAGCTGTCGAACCAGCCCGACCGGTTTGGTTTGATCCCAATGCAGTCGATGCCGACAACTGGCGGACCGGTGTGCTGGGCATTCAGGTCATCGATGCCGTCACCGGCGAACCTATTCCCGGCGCAGAGCTGAAGTTTGATATAGGTCCCAAAATAAACATTCCCAAAACCGCCTTTACCAATCAGTTCGGCCGGTATGAACTGAATTATTATGAGTCGAAGATTGCCTTTCTCGATGTAGAGATACGCAAAAAACCCTATCTCGGAGCTCAGCTGTACTGGGGCATGAATTCTCCCGTCGATACGTTGGTTCTGCCGCTTCAGAGGCGGGTTTCTCTTCGGCAGGGATGTGCCGTGGGCGGCCGAGTGGAAACGATTGATGGCAAACCGGTGGAAGGGGCGGCAATCGATTTTTCCTTTCATCGAACCGGCCGAGAGGAAGAATATCCTCTGGTTGAGGATGCCGGGCTCAAAACTGATGCAGACGGAAGATGGGAACTCCAAACCTTCCCATGCGATTTAGACTATGGAACCTTCGATATGAACGTACAGCATCCGGAGTATGTTCCGGAAAAGCCGTTCAGCATTCAGCCGCTGCCGGAGGATTTGCGGAATAAGACGTTTCTGGTCCGAATGAAGCAGGGACTTGTTATCTCGGGTCAGGTGACGGATTCTCAAGGCCGTCCGATTGAGGGAGCCCGTGTCTTTGCAGGGGCAGACCGATTTGTGCAGGGTGTAAAAGAAACAAAAACCGATGCGGACGGTCGCTACAGACTGACAAACTGCACGATTCAAAATCTGACCATAACAGTAACCGCACGCGGGTATGCTCCGGTCCTGCAGGAGCTGAGCGTTGAAGAGAATCTTCAGAATGTGAATTTTATCCTGAGTCCCGGATATCAGGTTCTTGTGCGAGTCATCGACTCGAAAGGATATCCTCACCAGGTCCAGACGGATGCGATGGGATTCTGCACCCTCGAAGATTTGCCGCCGGATGAAGTGAGGTTTTCGGTCCGGAAGGAAGGATATGCTTTTTATCATGGTTATCCGATAACCGCGTCAGAGCAGAATCGGTATGAGATTGTTCTTTACCCGACAGGCAAACTGACCGGCCGCGTGCTGGATGCCCAAACCGGTCTTCCGGTGGAGCGGTTTCAGATGACGCCCGGGATTGACTGGAATAACAGCCAGCAGCCCATTTGGCAAAACAGCCAGAGAAGAATTTGTACGAATGGAGTCTATGAACAGCTGCTGTATTATCAGGATGTCGGCTGGGCGGTTCAGATTGAGGCCGAGGGATATTGGCCTGCCCAAAGCAAGGTCTATATCAATCAGGGCCGAGACATCGTCGAGGATATCTTTCTCGCGAAAGAGCGGGGACCTGCCGGAACCGTGTATCTGCCGGACGGAGCACCTGCCGAATCAGCGGAGGTGTATGTCGTTCAGCAGGGCCGCTCTCTTGCACTGGAGAATGGATATGTCCGGGATTCGACCCGACGGGCGGCCCGTACCGATTCAGAAGGCCGGTTTGAGCTGCCGCCGGTATCTCCTCCTTATAATTTGATTATTCTGCATGAGGTCGGCTATGGAGAGATTTCCGATGAAGCCTTTGAACAAAACCTTCCTATCACCCTGCAGCCCTGGGGTCGTGTGGAAGGAACGGTCTATCAAAACAACAAACCCGCCCCCAATCAGAAGATTTCTCTGTGGGGCATTCGAAGTCCGATGCGGCGCTGAGCGTCATCTATGATGCGGTCTCCGATGCGGAGGGGCGATTTGTCTTCCACCGTGTTTTCCCCGGTCGTGTTCAGATTTCCCGTTCCATTGCGGTCAGGCCTATGATAAGCCGCCTTGCAGATTCCATCCAGATTGAGGTTCGGTCTGGTCAGACGACCTTTACGGCCATTGGCAAGGGTGGCCGCCGCGTGACGGGACGGCTGATTCTGTCGGATGAAATGCGGGCGGACCGCAGTGATCATATTGACTTGTTCCTTCAGCCGGAAGAGGCTGAGCCGGAATGGCCGTCTTATCCCGATTTCGAGATGCCGGAGGATTATTTTGTGATGACCTTACAGGAGCGCCGGCAGTGGCAGGAGGAATTGATGCAAAAACCCGAGGTCCAGCAATACCTGGCCGTTCTCGAAAGAGCCCGGCAAAAAATGGAAGATTCGATGCCGGCTTTCAGCACCAATGTGACAGTATCGCCGGACGGGACGTTTTGGGCTGACAACGTACCCGCCGGCGGATATGTCTTGTCCGGGAATATTTTTGACCCGGAAAGCAGGAAGCAATCCGAGGAAGGGCACCAAAGCCTGCTGGGAACTGTGCAGTTGAAACTCACCGTCCCTGCAGCGATTAATGAGGCGGATTATGAGAAACCTGTTGACATCGGCAATGTGCCGGTTCGAGCTGTCTTCTCTGTTCGGCTGGAACAGCCGGTTCCGGACCTGGAATGGAAAGACCTGAAAAACCGCTGGGCTTTCTTAAAAGATTTCCGGGGTCGTTATCTGCTCGTGGATTTTGGGATGCTGGCGGAAAGCGACAATCCAAAGGAAATCGTCGAGCGGCTGAAATCTGTATCCGAAAAATTTGGACAGACCGGCCGGTTTGAAATTCTCAGTTTGTTTTCGAATGTTCGTATTGCCGCTGATTCCCTCCAGCGGGCGCTGGAGTACCTTCAGAAACAGCAGAGTATTACATGGACTTTGGGTACATTTCGCTTGGACAGCCCGGCTTTTTCCACTATGCGTTATTCTTCTCTGTTTCTGGTGGACCCGCAGGGGCGGCTTGCGGCGCTGGACATCCCGCTGGATCGGCTGGAGGAAACCCTGGCGCACTATCTGCCCGCAGAGCCGGCAAATCCATGACCGCCGGTTTCAGGAGATTTTTTCGATGAGCCGCTCGAGCAGCTCCTTGGCGGGCACGGAACGAAAACCCGCCGCGCTGCGCCACCGAAGCGGCGTATTCCGCTCGAGGGCCTCCTCAATCTTCCGGCAGGCCAGAATGACCGTGGCGTGATTCTTGTTGCCCATCGCCTTGCCGATTTCCGGAAACGACATCTTGGTAAACCGCCGCGTCAGATACATCGCCAGCGAACGGGCCAGCGAGACCGTCCGTTCTTTCCGGGCCGAGTGAATATCCGCAGGCTTCAGGTCGAAAAACTCCGCCACAACGGACACGATGTCGGAGTTGTGCACCACCGGGTCGGTGCGGGCGATGTGCTCCGATAGGATTTGCCGGACCTCCTCGAGCGTGATGGCTTTTTGTGTAAGCGTGCTGTAGGCCGTCACCTTCAGCAGAGCCCCCTCCAGCTCGCGCACACTCGAACTGATAGCGCCGGCAATGTATTCGGCCACCTCTTTGCGAAGCGGCTGGCCCATTCGTTTCGCCCGGTGCATCAGAATCCGACAGCGCGTATCGAAATCCGGCGGGTCAATCCGAATCACCATCCCCGAGACGAATCGGTTAACCAGTTTCTCGCACAGGGCCCCGATTTCCTTCGGGTGGGCATCTGACGCCAGCACAATCTGCTTGCCTGCCAAATCGATGCTGTTGAACGTATGCAGAAATTCTTCCTGCATCGCGTTTTTGTTGGACAAAAAGTGGATATCGTCGATAGCCAAAAGGTCCAGATTGCGAAAGCGGTTTCGAAAGGCGTCGAGTTTTCGTGTTTTCAGAGCCAGAACATATTGATTGGCAAAGTCCTCCGCCGACAGATACAGCCATTTAGCGTGCGGACGCCGGCGGGCGATTTCGTTGCAGATGCCCTGAAGCAGGTGTGTTTTGCCTACTCCATATCCGCCGTGATAAAATAGGGGATTGAACGGACTTTTCTCCTGTTCAACCACCGTTTTAGCCGCATTGTAAGCCAGCTCATTTTTGGCCCCGACGACAAACGTATCCAGACTCATTTTCAGCGGTTCGGTGCGTTTGGCGGCGGATGCGTTCGCTTTGGGCGCAGCGACGGAGCCGTTGACGGCTCCGTTCGGCTTGGCCGCAGGACTGAGCGTGCGGTCGGTGATGTACTGAATCGGACGTTTCTGATGCAGAACCGCCTCCATCGCCTTCTGCAGCGGCTTTTCAAAGTGGCTTTGAATCCACTGCGAGATAAACGGATTGGCCACGGCGATTTCCAGACACTCTTCCCGGAGTGTCAGACGCGTCGCATTGCGAAACCAAATTTGATATTGCTGAGCACCAATCTGGCGGGCCAGATGGTCCTGAATCGCATTGATTTCTTCCGTGAAGACGGCCTCCATGGGTTTCTTCCCTTCTTTCTGTGTCAAAAGCAAAGTTGTGTTTTCGGTTCGGCCTATTCGATACGTTTTTTAAACAGCGGCTATGATAGACCCGTGTGGAATTCCGATGCAAATGGAATTTTAACGGTTTCTTTTCCACAGCCGCCAGATATCGAAAAACAAACGAGTTGGAAAGAAAAAAAAATTCTTATAAACGGCTTATCCACACCGCAAATCGGTTTTGTGGATAACCGGTGGGAACTGAGTCTGAAGCGGGGAAAAAATCCGCCGTATCAATATTGATAAAACGAAAAAATCTGGTATAATGTTTGCTGTTGATAAAGGAGGACAAACAGACAAAACAGGGCTTTCAAGCGAAACATCCCGATTTTTTTTCAACGCTCGGCCGTTGCTTGTCGTTGCTGAAATATCGATGAGATTGACACCCTTGAAGGAGTGCACGTATGACCCCCGCCTTTTCCGACAGCCCCGCAGAGCATTTCCGCCGGGAGCCGATTGATTCGTTTCCGCTAAATCGTCCTCCCAGAACCCGTGCAGAGTTAAAAGGGTTTCTTCAGTCGCATCTGGATATTTGTGTGCCGGATGCATCGGTCTGTCCGGACCACAGCAGCCTGATGGATTACCTTTGGCACACCTGGCGCACGGATTTTGCCGAGCTGCGTCCGGCAGGGCAAATCAGCGGAGACTGCATCGTCTGGGCCAACCGCGGCGGCGGCAAGACGCAGCTGGCGGCGATTGCAACGCTTCTGGAAGGTCTTTTTAAAGAAGACTGCCGCACACGCATTGTCGCCGGCTCGCTGGACCAGGCCGGACGAATGTATGAACATCTGACCGATTTTGTCCGGAGCGCCTTTCCTGAGCAAATCGCAGGCCGAGTGCTCCGGGAGCGGTGCCGATTCAAAAACGGCACCCAGGTTCGGCTTCTGGCTCAATCGCAGCGGGCCCTCCGCGGCCATCACGTGCAGAAACTTCGCTGCGATGAGGTCGAGCTGTTTGATGAAGCGATTTTCAGCGCCGGCAAGTTTTGTATAAAAAGCCGCGGTGCCCTTCAGGGAGCGATGGAGTGCCTCAGTACAATGCATCGCCCGTGGGGGCTGATGCAGAAAATTCTGGCCGAGGGCGCTGCAGCGGGCATCCCGATTTTCAAATGGTGCCTCTGGGAGGTCATTCAGCGCTGTGGGCCGGACCGAAGCTGCAGCCGATGTTCCCTAAACAGCGATTGTCAGGGCAAGGCGAGGCATTCCGACGGCTTTCTTTTGATTGATGACTGCATCGCGCAGATGCGCCGCAGCAGCCGGGCGGCCTTTGAGTCGGAGATGCTGTGCATCCGGCCCAGTCTGGAGAACGCCGTCTTTGCGGATTTTGACCCGGCAGTGCATGTCCGTCCGTTCGAACTGGACCCTGTTCTGCCGCTGTATCGGGCGATTGACTTCGGCTATGTCCATCCCTTTGTGTGCCTGTGGATTCAGGTTGACCCGGCCGGGATCGTGCGTGTGGTTGATGAGTATGTTCAGTCTCGCCGGACGCTGGCCGCCCATGCGGAGGAAATCAAACGCCGCACACCCGGCGGACAGGCCGTTCGCACCTTCTGCGACCCGGCAGGCAAACAGCCCAGCGACGAAAGCGGGCTTACACCGGTGGAGGTCCTCAAATCCTGCGGCATTCCGGTTCAGTCCTGTCCGAGCCGCATCGAAAACGGTCTGGAGCTGATTCGCCGGCATCTTCGGGCCGGGGACGGCACCAGCCGGCTTCTGATTGCACCCCGGTGCCTCCGGCTGATTGAGGCGATGCAGGGCTATCACTATCCGCAGCGTCCGGTCAGCGGCAGCCCGGAAACCCCGGTCAAAGACGGTGTTTATGACCACCCCATCGATGCACTGCGGTATTTCTTTGTCAATTATTTCAAACCGAGCAGCAAGATTCGACAGGTTCGCTGGTAGCGGCGGGGAAAGAATGGAAACGGCGATGCCGTTCGGATACAATGCCCTGATTGAGCGGAGATGCAGGGATGAAACCATTGAGCAGATGGATGTGGATTATTGCCGGATGGCTTTCGGCGTTCGGGGCCGCTGCAGCCGAGCCGTCGGGTCAGCCGGCTCGTCGGGTGATGGCGTTTTATTATCCGTGGTACGGCACCGCCGACGGCCCGGGCGGGGCAGGCCGAGTTGTGCACTGGGGGCGGATTGAGGCGGACAAAAACGAGATTTCCGACAGCACCCACTATCCGCTCGGCGGGGCCTACGATTCCCACTGCCCGCAGGTGATAGACCGGCACTGCCGACAGGCCCGGGAAAGCGGCATCGATACGCTGATTGTCAGCTGGTGGGGAGCGGGTTCTTACGAAGACCGAGCCATGCCGCAAATCCTCGATGCCTGCCGGCGGTACGGACTGACGGCGTCGGCTTATTACGAAACGGTTCCTCCGCCGCAGACGGCACAGTCGGCCTGCAGCGACATCCTTCGCCATGTGCTGCAAAACTACGCTTCGCATCCGGCCTGGCTGCGGCACAACGGCAAACCGGTCGTTTTTGTGTACGGCAGGGCCGTCGAGGAAATCGGGCTGTTCGGCTGGCATCAGGTCAAAGAGCGGCTGGAAACCGAGTTTCCGGGCGGGGCGGTTCTGATTGGCGACGGCTTTTCGTATGGGACGGCGGCGGTCTTTGACGGGCTTCACACCTACAATCCCGCCGGCGAGCTGGCCGACAAGACACTCCGGCAGCTGCGCAGCTGGTGTGCACAAACCTATCCGCAGTGGATTCAAACGGCCCGACAGCAGGGCCGAATCGCCGCCTTGACCATTATTCCCGGATATGATGATACAAAGATTCGCACGCCGGGCCTGAAGGTGTCTCGTTTAAACGGCGACCTGTATGCCCTGCAGTGGGCGGCGGCCCTCCAGGCGGCTCCCGACTGGATTCTGATTACCAGTTTTAATGAGTGGCACGAGGGCAGCGAGATTGAGCCGTCGGTCGAATACGGCGATGCCTATTTGAAACTCACCGCCCGCTTCAGCTGCGAGTTTCGAGCGGTATCTTCCGCCCCCAAAACGGTTGAACCGGTTCTGTCGGCGTCTGTTCAAAAACGGCTTCAGGAGGCATTCACAAACCGGTCGATTGCCGTGCTGCCGGAGCCGTCCTCAACGGCGTTTTGGCTGCTGCTGAAGCAAAAATGCGATTTAAAAATCCTGACCTGGCAAGAAGCGGTCGGCGGGGACTTAACGAAGGAGCGTTATTCGATGCTGCTGTATGCCGGCGGCGAGACCTATCGCACAACAGTTTTTCAGGAGGGCGATGTCCAACGTGCGCTGGAAGCATATGTCAAATCCGGCGGCATTCTGGCGGTGCTGCCCGCGCAGCCCTGGCCGTTTTATTACAACGAGCACGGACGCGTTGTAAACGATTCAGCCCGGTACGGCCTCCCAATTAAGGGGGGCTGGGAGCAGCCGCCTGCCGGCAAAGAATTGTTTTTCGAGCCCTCGGCAGAAAGGAAGGTCCTTTCCCAACCTATTCTGTTTCCGGCCTCCGGAGACCGCCGCTGGCGACCGTTTGTTCGCAGTCCGCATCACGCCGAATACCGGCCGCTGCTGGTTCTTAAAGACCGGCAGGGCAATTCCTATGGGGACGGTTTGGTCCTTGTCAAAACCGCCGACGGCGGCACCATCGCCTACAGCTGGTTCGGTTTGCTCAACACCCCGCAGGCGGAAACCATTTTGGCGGAATTGTTCCTGCAGCTGATGGAACAATAAGCATTTTTTATCAGACGCAGAAAAAACGCCTGTTTTCAAATCCAGCAGGCGGTTTTTTTCTTGAATCAGTGGACAGAAAAACGATAAAATAGGTAAAATATCGTTTGCTTTTTTGCAGGAAGACGTTGGGGTGAGGACGGGTAAGAAGGCCGCCGACAGGGTGTTGATGGGGGCATTTCGAACGACCTGCCTTGACAGAGTTTTTTCAAAAGTACTGTGTTGAAAGGAGAATCGTATGTTTGGCAGGACATTTGCAAAAGGGCTGGCGGGGTTGATAGCAGCGTTGATGGCGGCGGCGACGGCGGGTGAATTGAATCCCTCGGCTCCGCCCACGAGCGGGACGATGAAGCCCCTGGACCAGGTTGAGCCCCGCACCGCGGTTTGTGCGGCCAATACGCCGGGTGACGGCTCCTATGCGTATGTGATTTCACAGCCGGGCAGCTATTATCTGGTGTGGGATGTTATTGTCACCGTCAACAAAGGCGGGATTCGAATTGCGGCCGACCATGTGACGCTCGATTTGATGGGCTTCCGGGTTGAAAATACCTTTGTCGGCCCAAAAGTGGCGGATGGAATCGCCATAACGGGAGGGACGAGAAAAAATATTGTCATCAAAAACGGAACCATCCGCGCCTTTCGTTACGGAATCTTCAACAGCTCTGTCAGTGACGCGGATATTCAGATTCTGGGGGTTACCGTCCTCAACAATGTCGGCTACGGGATTTGCCTGAATACCAGCATCGCCGATTCCGGCGGCGGAATCATTGTTCGAGACTGCATCGCGGAAGACAACGGCATGACCGGAATCTTGGTAGGCAACAGCGCAAAGGTGGAATGCTGCACGGCCAATCGGAATCAGACGGGGATTGCCGCCGGCGAAGGCGGCATCATTCGCGGGTGCAATACGTCTTACAATGCGCAGGTCGGCATTGTAGCCGGAGAAAATAATCTGGTGGAGAACAATGTCAGCAGCCGCAACGGACAAAGCGGGATTACGGCCAACTCGACCTCCACCATTCGCGGCAACAGTGTTTTTTCCAACGGCGACTATGGGATTTTTGCCGGCTACGGCAGTGTTGTGACGGACAATACCGCCCGGTCGAATCAGAACCACGGGATTCGTGCCTATAGTGCGTGTGTTCTCAGCGGCAATACATGCTCCAACAATCAGACCAGCGGTATCTTTGTCATTGCGGGTTCGACGGTCGTCAGGAATTCGGCCTATATGAATCAGCAGAACGGCATTTACGCCTCCGGGTGTCTGGTGGATCAGAACACGTGTGTGAACAACAATCAAATCGGTAGCAGCTATGTGAACCTCTATACCTCCGGCTGCACGCTCGGAATCAATCATGCCCCGTAGCCGTCCGGATTCAAAGGAGACGAAACGATGAAAAACCGATGGATGATTTGGCTGGTTGTGCTGGGAGCGCTTGGACGGGCGGAAAACATTGACCCCTACAATACGGATTCCCAATACGGCTGGGCGGAGAACGCCGGCTGGCTCAATGCAGAACCCGGCGTCGGCGGCGGGATGCAGGTGGACGCCAATCAGGTCAGCGGCTGGGTCTGGGGCGAAAACATCGGCTGGATTAATCTGCACTGCATCAATACCAACAACTGCCGCAATGTGCGGTTCGGCGTGGCCAATGACGGCGCCGGCAGCCTTTCCGGCTTTGCCTGGGGCGAAAACGTCGGCTGGATAAACTTCAGCCCGACCTACGGCGGTGTGACGATTGATTCTCAGGGGCGGATGACCGGCTGGGCCTGGGGCGAAAATATCGGCTGGATTCGGTTTGACGGGACTCAAATCTGGTCGGTGCGGGTGTGCATTGTGACGCTCGACGACCTGGCCAATTTCGCCTCCGACTGGCTGGCGGTCGGCTCGCTGCCGGGCAACCTGGACCTGACAAATGCGGTGGATATGGCTGACTTTGCCCTCTTTGCACAAAAGTGGCTAACCTACTGTCCCGACGGCTGGCTGCTCAAATAAACTGTGCCGCAATTGTTCTTATCGTAAAAAGCCGATTGTATTGCGGGCAGTTGAGATTCAGGGAAAGGAGAAGGGTATGTTCCGGAAAAAGTCCATCCTGTTTCTTTTTGTTTTTCTTTTGATTGTTGGGGTTTCCGCCGGGGTTTGGGCGGGCAATCTGGAACCATCCGAGCCGCCGGGGTCCACAATGAAGCCCCTGGACCAGATTGAGCCGCGAACAGCCCTGATTCCCGGACCGGTGCCCATCGGGGCCGATTATCGGGTTTTGATTCAGGAGCCGGGCACGTATTATCTGACGGCAGACATTACGATTAATTTCCGCCACGCTGTTAAAATTACGGCCTCGAATGTGACGCTGGATATGAACGGCTTTCGGCTGTATTCTTCCTGGACGCCGCCGACGCTCCAGAATCAGGACTTTGACGGGATTCACATTGCAGGCGGCTGCGAGAATATTGAAATCCGCAACGGTTCGATTGTCAGCGATACCGCTGAGGGGCAGAAGGGTTTCCGATACGGAGTTTATGCCGCAGAAACCTCTTGCTGTATCCGGCTGTCCAATCTCTCGGTCATCGGCAGCCGCCGGGAAGGGATTTGGCTGGGGGGCGGCGGCTCTCAGGTGAACGGCTGTACAGTCTGCCGAAACGGAACCGGTGTTTATGTAGGCCGTAAGAGTACGGTTGAATTCTGCCGCATAGGGGAGAACACAACAGACGAGCTGACTAATATTTGCGGGATTGTGGGCGGCGGGTGCAATAGGATTGTCGGCAACCTTGTTTTTCAAAATGGTACAGATGCATTGGGCAGTGTGTGGGGTATCCTGGCCGGAGAAGGTTCTGTTGTGAAGGAGAACGTCGTATGCGACAATGGGGAAAATTGCAGCGGATACGTTGAGGGCATTTATGCCGGGATGGGTTCTTTGGTAGCCGACTGTACCGTGACCGGCAATGGAATGTTGGTTTCTGATTCCATTGGCATTTGGGCTGGTAAAGGAGTATCCATCATCGGCTGTGCGGTGTATCATAACGGCTATTATGCCCAGTCCTCCTCCGCGGGGATAGCGGCTGATGAGGGCTGTACCCTGAAAAATAATGTTGTCTATAGCAATGGATTAGGATGTGATGTCTGCTTGGGTATCTATGCCCCCTTTTATTGTCTTCTGGACGGCAATGCCGCTTATGGACAGACAGAAAATATCTATACAAACACCGGCTGTGTCTTAGGACTGAATATGGCGCCGTAGAAGTGTTTTTTCTCTCTTCTTTCTTAAAGGCCCTGACAGCTTCCGTTGAGCCAAAAACCCGACGTGTAGGGATTGTTGCCGACTCGCCGAGAGATTGGGCGGTTGCGAGGAGAATAGCCCCGGGCGCGAGCCCGGAGAAACGAGACGCGTCCTTTTTCCTGTTCTTCTCTTCAAAACTTCCATTTCAGAGAGAAAACAAAACGGGCCGGGATAAATCCCGGCCCGCTGACTTGTTCGGAGTCCACGGATAGTTTTTATCCGTTGAAGTCTTTGAAGTCATCTTCCGTTCCGGTTGTTTTGGAAACGGCAGAATCTTTTTTCAGACTGGGGCGGCTTTTCCCTTCCGCAATCTGATGGAAAATCTGGTCGCTGCGCTTCATCGAAGCTGTGCTGCCGGTCTGTGCGGAGCCCGCAGCGGAGGCGGATAATTTGCCGCCGACCATGTTGACTAAGTCCTGAACGACACTGTACATCTGCTGGGCCTGAGCGGACAGTTCCTCGGCGGCACTGGCGGATTCTTCCGCGGCTGCCGCATTCTGCTGGGTGACCTTGTCCATCTGGGATACGGCGGTGTTAATCTGCTCAA